>CALLYA010000143.1 GCA_937875495.1 uncultured Verrucomicrobiota bacterium | reverse complement strand
TTGTGCTCTTGGGGAGGATCTTTTGCCACAGAGGGCACAGAGTTCACAGAGAGATTCTTCCTTTTGCCATCGGCGGGACGGTCCGCACTGTATCAGATGGGAAACGGCTTGCGCCTCTGTGTTCTCTGTGACCTCTGTGGCCGGAATCTTCTGACCAGAGGTCGCCCGATAAGTGCAAGATCGGGGTCGGGGTCGATTTCGAGCTGGCTGCATCTACGGATCGCTTGCCGCTGGGGCGAAGGCTTGAAGATGGTGGGGATTCTGGTATGAGGGTTGGGGGACACCAACGATGGATATGGGACAGCTGAACCGATTGCTGAAGGAGAACTTGTTTGGACATTGCCATACTGATTGCGCTGATCTTGTTGAACGGCGTGTTTGCTATGTCGGAGATCGCCCTGGTCACGGCGCGAAAGAGCCGGTTGCAGCGGATGGCGGACGAGGGTGATCGCTTGGCTGCTATTGCGATGCGTCTCGGCGAGGAGCCGACCCAGTTTCTCTCCACGGTGCAGATCGGCATTACGGCGATTGGAATCCTCAACGGAATCGTCGGCGAGTCGGCTCTGGCGGGGCCGCTTTCGAAGCTGATTCAGGGGTTGGGGGGCGATCCTCAGATCAGTGCAGTTGGATCGACGGTCTTCGTGGTAGTGGTCATCACCTATGCTTCTATTGTGGTCGGCGAACTGGTGCCCAAGCGGATTGCTCAATTCAATGCGGAAGGGATTGCTCGGCTGATGGCCAAGCCGATTGCATTGCTTGCGAAGCTGTCACGGCCGTTCGTGAATCTGCTTTCGATTTCGACGGACGGTCTTCTGAGATTGATCGGTAAAAGCGAGTTGAGCAGTGCCAACCTCACGGAAGAAGACATCCATGCGGTGCTGATGGAGGGCTCGCAGACGGGGGTCATTGAAAAGCACGAGCATGAAATGGTGCGCAATGTCTTTCGCCTGGATGATCGTCCAATCGTCTCCCTCATGACCCCGCGCAGTGAGATGGTCTGTTTCGATCTCGACCAGCCGTTCGGGGAGAGCCTGGCACAACTGATCGGGTCCGACCATTCGCGTTTCCCTGTTTGCAGGGGTGGCATGAACGAGGTGTTGGGGGTCATTACCGCAAAGCGGCTGCTCAGGCTGCAGTTGAAGGGGGACTTGCCTGCCGGCATCGGCGAGCATCTGCTGCCGGTGGTGTATGTCCCGGAATCGATGACGGGCATGAAACTCCTGGAGCAGTTTCGTGTTTCGGGCGTGCAGATGGTGTTTGTGGTCGATGAGTATGGCGAAGTCCTGGGCCTGGTCACGCTGCAGGATCTCCTGGAGGCATTGGCCGGTGAGTTCAAGTCGCGCGATCCTGAGGATGTCTGGGCGGTGCACCGAAAGGACGGCTCCTACCTGTTGGACGGCCTGATCCCGATTCCGGAATTCAAAGATCTGCTTGGTTTGAAGGCGGTGCCCGAGGAGGAGAAGGGGCTCTATTACACGCTCAGCGGTATGATGATGTGGCTGATTGGCAGTGTGCCACGTACCGGGGATGTGACCGAGTGGGATGGATGGCGGTTTGAGGTGGTCGACATGGACGGCAATCGAATTGATAGAGTGCTGGCCAGCCGGATGCCAGCCGACCTCGGCAGCGAGATCGAGATCTGAACAGAGGCATGTCGGCATTGGCCTGCGCATTCAGGCTGAGGTCGTCCGAAACGGTAGCCGCAATCGCTCCCATCCGGATCCGGAGGCCTCGCGCAGAGGCGCAGAAGCGCGGTGGCGTTTTCGAGCTGCCCACGGGGGTGGGGAGGTTCAATGCTTTGCTCCAAACCTATTTTGAGGGGATTGGGGGGGATATTCATTGCCTGCTGACCTGGGCAGTTACCGAGAAGTGCATTCCCTGTCCTCCCAAATCTTCTCCCTTTCCCCCCTCTGCGCCTCAGCGCCTCTGCGCGAGTCCTCTCCTTCCGGCTCCGGAGGGGTCTGGGTGAGCTGTCCGGTCTGAAGACCTTGATGTTGCGTGATCCAACAATCCGTTCCACTCACTCGGCGAGGCGATAGAAGCCGCGATGGTATTGTGGCAGCACGGGTAGGACGACTTCGATTGCGCCGTTGGCATCGGCCTGGATACGACTGATGGACTGCCATTGCCGGTGGTCCGCGGACCATTGAATCTCATAGAATTGCCCCGGGCTGCCGGAGGCGTGGAGTTTGAGCTGGCTCGCGCCGATGGCCTCGGCGCTGTGGATCACGGGGCCTGGCGGCGGGGGCACCGGTTTGAAGACCGGCTGGAGGTCGAGATCGGCCTTCAGGCGCAGGACCACCTCCGGCGTGGTGACGCCTGGCAGCCCGATCCAGGAGTCGAAGCGGTAACCCGGCTGTGGGGTGGCCTTGAGCGTGATCGGCAGGTTGCGGAAATAGACACCGCTCCACTCCGCGGCCGCCGCTGGGGTGAGCTCGAGCGAGTTGATGTGGAGTCCGCCCCCGGCCTCGGAACCGGCATGGATATTGAGACGGACCTCGGTCTCGAGGTTGAAGTGCTCGCGCAGGTGTTGCCGGGCGTATTGTGGCCGCCGGCGTGCGTATTGGCGCAGGCCCTCGACATGGTTGAGCCATTCGTTGATAGAACCGGGGGCGCGCCAGCGGTTGATGTGTGCCGGCATCTCCGGTGCGAGCGTGGCCTGGAAGCCGTCGATCAGGGCGAGGGCGCGTGCGGGTTGGAAGGTGGAGTTGAGCAGGTCGTTGTAGCGCTGGATGAATTGGTTCTTGAACTCTTCGTTCAGCAGGAGGTTGCGCAGCAGGAAGGTGGCGGTGGGATTGTTGTGATCGTTGAGGCTGAGGTGGGTCCAGGGTCCGTTCGGTTCGATCTCGTAGGCGATCATGTCGAAGGTCCAGGGATTGGGTACGGCCGCGAAACCGCCGTAGCCGACGTCGGTATCGAACAGGAACCAGCGCCAGCGCCCGTCGTCGGTCTGGGGGCGCCAGAACTTGATGTTGCCCATGTCCCAGCGGTAGAAAAAGATCTCTGCTGCGCGGTAATCGATGTAGTTCTCGATCTCCATCATGGCCTGCACCTGCTGATAGTGCAGGGGTTCGGTGAGGTCATGATCCCGGACATAGGCCAGCAGCGCCTCGTAGTGCAGGCCGCTGCCCTCATTGACCGAACCGTAGCCTTCGAGGATGTCGACCGCGTTGGAGTCGTGTCCGAAGTGGCTTTCGATGTAGTGTTCATCCAGGCTTTCGCGGATGTTCTGGATGCCCCAGTACTCGCCATTGACCAGGATAATGGCCGGGCGGCAGGCCTGGATATCGAGATCGATCTCGGAGACGATCGCCTGCATCAAGGGGTCCCGGCTGAAAGCGTAGAAGTGGTCGTGGCCGGTGGCCCGCAGCAGGAAGCGTTTGAAGCTATGGGTCGGGCGGTCGGGAAAGAGTTGATATTCAAAGGGCGCGTCGCCGCGGGCATTACGCCCGTAAAGCCGCAGGTTTTTCTGGGGGAACTGTCTGGAGGTGCCGCCATGGATCCGCACGGCGGCGTCCTGTGCGAAGGCGAGGGCCCCGTCCGGCTCGAAGAGCTCGATATGGACCGGGCGCTCCCATGCGCGGCCGCGCTGCCAAAAATTCCCCTGGCCCTCGACTCCGCTCACGTAGATACCGCGCTCGGGCGAAAAAAAGTTGTCCGGTTCTGTGACCAGCGAAATGACCGGCATGGTGAAGTGCGGTTCGGGTCGGACCATGAAGGTGCGGGTGACGGTTTCACTAGCGATGGCGCCTTCTTTGAATGCGCGGGCCCGGAGCACGGTCGCCTTGAAGCCCGGCTCGCTCGGCGGTTGCCAGCCGCCTCCGGTAGGGATTAACGCGAGGACGTCCTGTGCCGAGCTGCGGTTGCGGATCGAGAGGCCGGCTCTGTAAAACCTCGATTCCGTGGTCGGTTCCGTGCCGTCGTTCGTGAAGTAGATCTCCGCTTCTGGGTCGGCGGGGATCAGTTGAAGCGTGAACGCGCTGTCGTAATAGCCACCGGGGTGCGAGAAGGTCGGCGGAGCCAACCAACTCGCCTTGTAGGGCCCTTGATTGGCCTCGCCAGGGGTTGGGTTTTCCGAAAAGACCCACTGCTCGGGTGCAGCGGGGTCGCGCACGATCGAGATGTCCGGCGGTGTCGGACGTGCCGGTGCAAAGTCGATGATCTCACCCTGTTGATTGGTCAGGAGCACGGATTCTCGTCCGTTTTCGATCGAAAAGCTGGCGTGCAGCACCGGTTGGAACGTGAGTGCCCACCGGCGCGCAAGGTAGGCCTCGACCCCTTGACGCTCGCTCTCGGTCAGGGCGCGGGCGTACAGCAGGAACTCGGCGATTCGACCTTGAAAGGCGCCATAGGGACCGAGGCCGATGCGCACCGGTGCGGTGGTCCGGTTGCGTGCTGAGCGGAAGCCTTGAGCACCCGGGTTGCCGTTCAGGCCGATCGTGGGCTGCTGCTCGTTGACGGTGACGGAGAAGACCTGCAGACCATCGTCGAATCGGGTCTCGAGGACCGCGAGCGCGGGCATGTATCCGGAGCCGTGCTCGTACACCGAAATCCCGTTCGTGCCGAGCGAGACACCCAGTCCCGCCTCATAGTCGCCGCCATGTTCCGCCCCGAACAGGTAGCGCTGGCCACTGGTCCCGTCGACACCGGAGGGGGATTGGGAGTCGATTTCGTGCAGCGCGAGCGGCTGGGCAATGCAGAAGAGGGTGAAGGGTCCGGCAGTCTCGGGCAGTTGCAGGGTGAGATGATCGTCTCCGCCGTCGAAGGCGAGGAGGGGAGCGCCTGTGAGGGGGTCCTGCTCCAAGCGGGGTGCTTGGCTCGCGTTCGGCTGCACCGCCTTCATCGACGGATCGGCGACATCGTACCAGGTCCCGATCCGGTCGGGTTGCCCCGGCACCGGGGTCAGCCCGTCCCTGGTGGAGAGCCAGGCGGTGAGTCCGGGCACGTCTCGGGGGAGTAACGCGGTGCCGGGCAAATGGGTCTGATCACGGCCGGAGGCAAAGATCGTGAGATGGCCGTCTGGCTGGATGGTCATGTCCGGCAACGGCCAGCGGCGCGGTTGCTCCTGATCGTCGGAGAGGGCGAACCCGTCGGTGGAGATCGGGTGATCGGCGGTATTGACCAGTTCGATCCAGTCGGGATACGCGCCGGCGTCGTCGGGGAGTCCGTCATGATTGGTGGGCAGGATCTCGGACAGTGCGAGGCCGACAGGCGGCGGGGCGGCCTCTGCCGTGCGGCGCGGAAAGAGGGGCAGAGTGATTAGGCACGCGACCAAGAGTGGGACGGCTGTTTGCATGAATTCACATTGTGATCCGATTCCTCTTTGGGATCAAGGCTTGAGAGCATCGGGCTGAACCGTTTGAAAGGACAACCGATACGGCTTGCTTGAATCGAAGGGAGGGACTGGCTCGCCCTGTTCGCCGAGGGTTTCGTCACAGGTCCTCCACAGGCTCTGTGTCCAAAAGCCTATTTATGAATAGCTTGACTTTGATCAGGCAGATGCCAAGGATTTCGCCGATGGGCGGAGGTATGTGGGTAGTGTAAAAAAATGCGGAGAGGGGGCGGAAATGAAGGATGGATGGGGGCCACTTATTCGGCGTTGGGGGATAATTTTGGTCTTAGTGTTGGTGGCGGTAGTGGTTCGGTTGCGCTTTTCCGGGGATGCGGCGATCACGTATGACCGCATTTTGGCGTGTTCATCTTGTGGTCACATATGGGGAGCCTCCTTAGACACGGATGACACGTTTCCGGTGAAGTGTCCTGAGTGTGGGCAGATGGCGGGTGGGTTTGCGTATTTATGCAACAACTGTTCTACGGTCTTTGCCTTTATCCCCGCGCCTTCCTCGATGCCGATCTGTCCCAAGTGCAGGAAGACGGACTGCTCGCGGCTGACCAGTCTGTCGGCCTCTGAGGAGTAGGCGGATAGGGTGCACCGGCGGTAAAAAGCGCCTGCAATCTCATGCCTGGCGGCGACGGCAATGGGCCGCAACCAACGGTCTCCGGATGGGGATGGGGAGGTCTCGCGCAGAGGCGCAGAGGCGCAGAGGCGCAGAGGAGAATTGGGAGGGGGCATGCAGAAACGTCGGAGCTGTTTTGTGCAACAGCCTTGGTCTGCTGAATACGGTACCTCTAAGAGATTTCCCAAAGGGTTGGGATCAGAGTGTTGACCCTATCCACTCTCATAACCAGGTTAAAAACGCCTTGGCGCCTCTGCGCCTCTGCGCGAGGTTCTCCGGATCCGGATGGAGAGGTCAGGTTGGGAAAGCAGCCGCCTTTTCGGACGGTTACATGGTCAGAGGGGCAGGAATAATTTCATTGATTCAATCCCAACCTTCTTCATATGGTGGGATGAGCCAAATGGGATGACAGGTTCCAAACGATCATAGTCCGCACAAAGGGTGTCTCCGATGAAGTACCTGAAAGAGCGTTACGTTCGGCGGTGCGAGGGTGGATTCACATTGATCGAGCTGTTGGTGGTAATTGCGATCATTGCGATTTTGGCTGCGATGTTGCTTCCTGCCCTTCAGCGTGCCCGCGAGAAGGGAAAGGCGGTTGCATGTCTGAACAACCTGCGCCAAATCGGTGTTGGATTTCACCTCTATCTATCCGACTACGACGAGAACTTTCCTGCCCCCGACTCCTGGACCAGCACGGTGAGTTGGGACACGCAGCTGAGGCCGATGCTGGGTGACAGCCGGTCGATCTTCATCTGTATGTCGGATAAATGGATGCGGCAGCGAAACCGCGAGGTGCGCTCGTACTCGATCAATCCGTTTATTGTCAATTACGGCGGTGGCAGTTGGGGCAATACCTTTGTGTCCCCGGGAGGGCGACCGAATACCGGGATGAAGATTACCCGGGTGACCAATCCCTCCGACACGGTTGTATTGAGTGAGTGGCACATTGGTATGGACACCCCTGGGGATACCCCTGTTCCCCCGGGCAATGCCCAGGATCAGGGTAATTATGCACTGGTTCACTACGCGGGCTATGGGGCGGTCTGCCATTCAGGGGGCGGGAACTACCTCTTTGTCGATGGTCGAGCGAGTTGGCTGGCAGCCCCGCAGATTCCGGATTTCAACGACGATGAATACATCTATCGTGCCGTGCGCGAGCCCGGTTCGTGATCTCCTGCCTTCGTGCCGGGGGCAGGGGCGCAATCGGTCTCGGTATCGAAAGGACGCGTGATGGGATTCGGCCACGAGAAACCGGGTAGCGCAACTGTATTGTTACGGTGCTACCCAAACCGATCCGACCGATCCGACCGATCTGACCGATCTGACTGATCGGACCGATCCGACCGATTGGCAACCATTGCCTGAAGGAGCCCGCCTTTGGGGACGACCACTTGTGAGGTGAGAGAGCGTCGAGCGGCGATGCCGCAAAGGGAATCGCCGCCCGACTATCAGATCACGGCCGGTTCGGTGTGGGCTTCAGGCGCGGTTCAATAGGTGTTCCATGCGCTGCTGGTCTGGGCGATATCGGGTGCGGTGTAGTGGTACTGGAAACGCCCGTTTGGAGCGGTATCGCCGTTGAGAATCCAGTCGAGGGGCGTACGCTCCTGCATGTTGTCGGTCCATTTGAAGGTGAGATCGACCTCCGTGGAAGCCGGAGGAAGGCCGAGCATGCTGCGTGGGATCGCCAACGCCAGGCGCCGGCTGTCCAACACATGTTCGACGGTACCGACAATCTCCCAGTTCCAGCCGCCGGTGGAGCGCAGCAGCTGGTAGGCATCGAGTTCCCGGTTCCATTGGACCAGAAAATGCCAGCCCTCCCAGGCCTCGGCCTCCGGGGTTGAGCGCAACCGCAGGAGCAGTTCCATCCATGCCTCGCCGGCAGGTGGGGTGATCTCCTTTTCGGTCTCGACAAAAAAGTAGAGGGCGTTGGAATCGCGTGCGGCCTTGGCACGGATGAAGTCGTTGCGGCCCGTACGATTGACGAAGTGAAGCGCGCCATAGCCCGGATGGTCGCGGTGGAAGACGTCGCCGCGGTCGTCCCGATACTCCGGCAGGACCTCATTCCAGTCGTCCCAGTGGCTGGCCGTGAGGGTCATGGTCTGTGGGGCGGACGCCTCCGGCAGCGGGTGTGTGCCCTTGAATTTGCGGATCCGGTCGACCATTTGGTAGTAATAATTGTCACCGTACCGGCCCTTGGGAGGTTCGATGTCGCGGTTGAACTCAGCGCTGAATAGATCGACGAAGTAGGTGTCACCGGTTTGCAGCTGCAGGCCGGCATAGCGCATCGCCGAATCGGTGATAAAGCGCTGGGCGATCCACTCATTCCACTGTGTGATGAAGATGAGCTGCGAGTCGGCGTGGAGTGCGCGGTTCCACTGTTCGGTGAAATAGAGTCCGAGCTCGGTCCGGTACTGCCCTGGTTCGGGTTGATTACCCCGGTAATTACTCTTGCCGAGGCCGAGTCCTTCGTGATGGCCGATGGGATGCTGTGCGGTCTCGACGACCATTTGCTCGAGGTTTTCGGGCGTGCCGTGCCAGCCGCCCTGTTGCGGGAGGCTTTCGAGCCAGGGCCACTTATCCTCGCCCGGTTCCCAGGCCCAGGAGCGTCGGACCGTGAAGAACTCCTGAAGGGTGGGAGAGAGCTCCTCGACCTTGGCCAGAATGATCGGCTTGGAATTCCATTGGAACCAGAGTTCGCGATAGAGGCCGGGCGCGTAGAGGGCATCATAGACCGTTTGGGCGGTTTTCCCCGAGGCGCTGTTGGTGAGGAAGGCGATCTGCGGGGTGGCGTTCCCCTCGGCACGAATTTGGGTATAGACCTCGCAGAGCCGCAAAAAGACGTTGGTATTTTTTCATATCGGTGAACTGCGAGACAACCCAGAAATAGGAATCATTGGCATGGGACACCGTCATGGCTCCCGCACCGATG
>CALLYA010000142.1 GCA_937875495.1 uncultured Verrucomicrobiota bacterium | reverse complement strand
GTCTCCGCGAAGGACCTGGGCACGGGCAAGGAGCAAAAGATCACGATTCAGGCTTCCAGCGGGCTGACCGACAAAGAGATCGAGCAGATGGTCGCCGATGCGGAGACGCATGCTGACGAGGACCGGACGAAGCGTGAGCAGGTCGAGTTGCGGAACAAGGCCGACATGGTTGCCTTCCAGGCTGACAAGCTGGTCAAGGAGCAGGGCGACAAGCTCACCAGCGAGTTGAAGATGGAGATTGAGGCGAAGGCGAAGGCGGTTCGTGACGTGCTGGAGACGAATCAGAGCGCCGAGATTCAGACGGCGATTTCGGACCTGGAGCAGACGTTGCACAAGGCGACGACGGAGATTTACCAGGCCACGGCTCACGCCCAGGAGGCGGCTCAGGGCGAGGCCGGCTCAGCTGGAGCGGGTTCGACCTCGACCGGAGATTCCGGGCAAGAGGACGTCATTGATGCCGATTTCCAGATGGTCGATGACGACGAGCCGAAGAAGTAACAGACAGCATCGATGCCGCCCGACCTGGACGATGCGAACCGGGATCGGGCGGTGTCCCAGTTTTCACAACGGGCTGAGACTCAGCCTACGGATGTCACTTTCGGGCTGCGCGGATTTGCGCATCACCCGGGAAGATTAAACCAAGAACTCCCCCCGCGGATGGGTGGATTGCAGAAGGAAGAAAGGAGCACAAACCATGAAGTTCAAGCCTCTGGGTGATCGCGTACTGGTCAAGCCTATTGAAGCGGATGAGGTAGCTGAGAACGGGATTATCATTCCTGATAGTGCCCGTGAAAAACCCCTCGAGGGTGAAGTCGTTGCGCTCGGCACCGGAAAGACCGAAGAAGACGGCAAGAAGACCACCTTCGATGTGAAGGTTGGGGACCGGGTACTGGTCAGCAAATATGGCGGAACCGAGGTCAAGATTGACGGTCAGGAATACACAATCCTGCGTCAGGACGACATCCTCGGCGTCGTCGGTTAATCATCCACGTTGAGTGGATTCTTCCATAGATCGTTTTTTTTGTTAAAGGAGGAAAGAAGACAATGGCAGCGAAGCAACTCGTTTTTGATGCAGAAGCTCGTCAATACCTTCTCCGCGGTGTTGAGAAATTGAGCAGGGCGGTCAAGGTGACGCTTGGTCCGAAGGGACGCAACGTAGTACTGGACAAAAAGTTCGGTTCCCCCACGGTGACCAAGGACGGCGTCACGGTGGCGAAGGAGATCGAGCTGGAGAACCCGTACGAGAACATGGGTGCCCAGATGGTCCGTGAGGTTGCCAGCAAGACCAGTGATATCGCTGGTGACGGCACCACGACGGCGACGGTCCTGGCCGAAGCGATCTACCGCGAAGGTTTGAAGAGCGTGACTGCGGGTGCGAACCCGATGGAACTTAAGCGTGGTATCGAGAAGGCGGTCGAGGCGGTGGTCGAGTCCCTCCAGGGGCAGAGCCATAAGGTCAAAGAGACCAATGAGATCAAGCAGGTTGCCACGATCTCGGCCAACGGCGACACGATGATCGGCGAGATCATTGCCGATGCGATGGAGAAGGTCGGCAAGGACGGCACCATTACGGTGGAAGAGTCCAAGACGATTGAGACCTCGCTGGAGATCGTCGAGGGAATGCAGTTCGACAAGGGCTACCTCTCCCCCTATTTCGCGACGGACACCGAGACGATGGAGTGCAAGCTCGAGGACGCGTACGTCCTGGTGCACGAGAAGAAGATCTCCAATCTCAAGGATCTGGTCCCGTTGCTGGGCGAGGTCGCCAAGGCCGGTCGTCCCCTGTTGATCATCTCTGAGGACGTTGAGGGCGAAGCTCTTGCGACGCTGGTCGTCAACCGTCTGCGTGGCACGCTCCAGGTCGTTGCGGTGAAGGCCCCGGGATTTGGCGATCGCCGCAAGGCGATGTTGGAGGACATCTCCATCCTGACCTCCGCCAAGTTCTTGAGTGAGGATCTCGGCATCAAGCTCGAGAACGTGAAGCTCGAGGATTTGGGCCGTGCGAAGCAGATCACGGTGACGAAGGACAACACGACGATCGTGGAAGGCGCGGGCAAGACGAGCGCGATCCAGGGCCGCGTGAATCAGATCCGTCGTCAGATCGAAGAGACGACCTCCGACTACGACCGTGAGAAGCTCCAGGAGCGTCTTGCGAAGTTGGCCGGTGGTGTTGCGGTGATCAATGTCGGCGCCGCGACCGAGACGGAGATGAAAGAGAAGAAGGCGCGTGTTGAGGACGCGCTGCACGCAACGCGTGCGGCTGTCGAGGAAGGGATTGTTCCTGGCGGTGGCGTTGCGCTCCTGCGCTGTGTCGGTGCCGTTGACGGCCTGAAGCTCGAGGGCGACGAGGCGATCGGCTCGAAGATCATTCGCAAGGTGCTCGAGGCGCCGGTTCGGCAGCTCTGCAACAACGCGGGGATCGAGGGTTCGGTCATCGTGCAGGAATTGCTGGGCAAGTCCGGCGACGAGGGTTATGACGTTGCCACTGGCAAGTACGTCAACATGTTCCAGGCCGGCATCATCGATCCGACCAAGGTGACACGTTCTGCGATTCAGAATTCCTCCTCGATTGCTTCGCTGTTGCTGACGACCGAGGCGATGGTCACTGAGATTCCGAAGCCGGAGAAGGACGCTGCTCCTGCAGGCGGCCCCGGCGGCTATCCTGACATGTACTAATCCTTCCTGAAGGATTATTCGTCAGAATGATCGAGGGAGCGGCCGACCGGCCGCTCCCTTTTTTTGTATGTGGGGGGACGGGGTAGGCTTGGTTGGGGGTTGGAGGTAGGTGTGGCTGGAGCTTTGGCTTTGGGAGTGTGAGGAGTCGAGCGTTGGGGCGAGGCCCCGCGCGAGGTCTGAGGTGCTGAGGTCAGCCCCAGAGCGCTTCGCGCGAGAGTGAGCCGACGGGGACGTCGGCGCTCCCAGGGGGGGGGCATGACCGATACATCATGTTTCGAGCCTTCTCCCCCCATCAGCGGGCCAAACGTCCGCTAATCCATCGCTATTGCTCCACCCACAGCGGACCTCCGACCTCGCCTGATGCCCTCCATGGGCATCAGGCTTCCGGTCGCCAGGCCGGAACCCCCGCACCAAACGTCCTCAACCACATTGCCACCAAACCACCATCCCGCAGCACGACTACGCGTGCTGCAGCGCGTGGGCCCGAGGCCCCGCGCGAGGTCTGAGGTCTGAGGTCTGAGGTCAGCCCCAGAGCGCTTCGCGCGAGAGTGAGCCGACGGGGACGTCGGCGCTCCCAGGGGGGGGGCATGACCGATACATCATGTTTCGAGCCTTCTCCCCCCATCAGCGGGCCAAACGTCCGCTAGTCCAACTCCGATTTCGATTTTGATTCACCGGTTTGTGGGTAGGTTTTTTTGGCTGTTTCATGATCGACTTGACTGTGTGCCGCAGCGATTGGATATTATGAGTCCTCTCTTTCGGTTTTTCCGAGATGTCTGAACATTGGAGTTTTCCTGTCGATGAGCGCAACCACAAAGCATGATCCGATACCCGGCCTGGTCTTGAACAGTCCGAACTTGAGGGATGCCGTCAAGAAGGTCCCCAACCTGCCTGTATTGATCAACGCCGTCTCGCAGCGTGTCCGGCAGTTGAACAGCGGCCACCGGGCCATGGTGAAGCTGGAGGGTGAGCCCTCCAAGACAGAGATCGCCCTGGCCGAGATTTCGAGAGGGCTCCTGGAAGTGATCCAGGAAGAGCCCGAGGTATTCGGCGATTTTCTGTAATCCGAGCGAACGGTCTCGAGGCGGGGATTTGGATGCGTCATTCCCAGGGTATTTCTCGGGGATGGCGCATTATCTTGTGTAAAAGGGAATAGCGGAGAAGCGAGGATGAGCAAAAAAGGCTCCACGGGGCAGCTCCAGGCCGGTGTGCTCTGCAAAAACCGAAAGGCCCGCCACGAATACGAGGTCGTCGACACCCTGGAGGCCGGGGTTCAGCTGGTCGGAACCGAGGTGAAGTCGCTGCGCAATGGCGGCGGCAACATCCGTGACGCGTTCGCGCGTGTCGAGCACGGGGAGGTATTCCTTTACGGCCTGCACATTGCGCCCTACAGCCACGGCAACCAATTCAACCACGTCTCGGACCGTTCCCGTCGGCTCTTGTTGCACAAGCGGGAGATCCTGCGATTGGCGGGGTTGACGGCGCAGAAGGGGCTGACCCTGATCCCGCTGAGTCTCTATCTGAAGAATGGCCGGGTGAAGGTTGAGCTTGGGGTATGTCGGGGAAAGGCGAAGGCGGACAAGCGCCAGGATCTGCGCGAGCGCGACGCGGATATGGAGGTCAAGCGTGCGATGAGCCGACGTGTGGAGCGGGACCTCTGATTCCCGCTCCTGGGGATTAGTCGATGGAGACCTGTTCCAGCCCCGCCGGATCGAAGGCGACGCCGGAGTGTTTCAACTCCTCGGCCAGCGCGTGGATTTCGTTGTCGGAGAAGAGGAGCCCACCGAAGCGTTGGCTGAGCTGGCCGCCTTCGTGCTCAATCTGGCCGGGTAGGATCGCACGGTCGTTGCCGTGTCCGAGGATGTCGCCGATGACCGCTTTCAGGTTCTGTGCCTGGTCCCCCCGGGTGGAGAAGGCGCCGGCGCCCATGGCTTCCGGATGGATGCATTGAAAGAAGAAACTCATCGAGCGTTTCTCGGATCCGCCTTCGCCGAAGCGTCCGCGCAGGGTGGGGAGGGAGCCGCCGATCATGGCGCCGACCAGTTCGGTCATCAATCCAAGGCCGTAGCCTTTGTGGCTCCCGAACGGCAGGAGGCAGGCCACTTGATGGGGGTCTTGCGTTGGCTGTCCCTGTTTGTCGAGTGCGCATCCGGGCGGGACGGGTTTGTTCTCGCGGGCGAGTGACTGGACCTTGCCCATGGCGATGGCGCTGGTCGCCCAATCGATGACCACGGGGAAGCCGACGGCTTCGGCTGTGGGAATGCCCCAGGAGTGTGGGTTGGTGCCGATGGTGGGATAGACGCCGCCGAACGGGACCACCTCAGCGAGACCGGCGGTGCAGGTGGTGTAGGCGAAGTAGCCTTTGAGAGCGGCATCCATCACGTAACCGCCGCCCCACAGGTAGTGAAAGGCGTTATCGACGGAGACGGAGCCGATGCCGTATTGATCCGCGAGTTCCATGCATCTTCGCATGGCCGCCTCGGCGACGGGTTGTCCGAGTTTGTGATGGCAGTCCCACTTTTCCGAAGCGGGAAACGGGGTGGGGATCGGTTCGATTTCCGCCTGGGGTGTGCAGCCGCCCACGCCCGATCCGAGGAGTGTGTCGAGATGGAGCGCCTTGATGGCGTTATGGGTCCGGATGCCGTACCAAGAGGCCTTTCCGCACCAATAGGCTGCGGAATCGGACTCCTGAGGATCGAACCCTCGTGCTTGATAGGCGGCCGAGACCAGGCGGTTGTGGGTTTCGACGGGGAGAAGGAAATAGGTGGGCATAGTGATGGCCTGCGTGGGGTCAGTAATGCGGGGGCGGTGGTTCCTCGCCTGGTTGGTCGTCACCGAGGCGGTCCATCTTGCCTTCAAGCTTTTGCAGCAGCCTGTGATGCCGGTCGATTGTTTCGGCCAGCTCGAGGACGGCTTGGTGGAGGCTCTCGAAGTCCTCTGCGAGGAAGGAGTATCGCAGCTCCAGTTCCACGATTCTCTGTTCAAGCGATGAATCGGACATGCTGCGAAGAATGACTTGGGCCGGTGCGGGATGCAAGCCGATACGGGATTTCCGTGCTTCATTCAGCGGCTGGAGCGGGTTCGGATTTGTTTCTGCGAATGAAGTGCAGATTGCGCAAATAGATCATGGAGTTGAAGAGGTAGCTGAGAATGAAGACGGGGTCTCTACGCCGCAGAGCGTAGGCGAGCAGGAGCAGGCTGCCGATGATGCTGAGGTACCAGAAGGACACGGGGATGACACTCTGCTTGCGGCGCTCGGAGGCGATCCACTGGATGATGAATCGGGCGGAAAAGGTGCCGAGGCCGATGAACCCGATCATGTGCCAGGGGCCGAACGCCCAGGGGCCGGCCTCGAATGCGCCGAAGTTGAAAGGTCCCAGCTGCCAGGGCGTGGAGATAGGGCCGGCGGCGAGCATGACAACGCCGATGGCCAGCATGAAAAAGGTATCCATGGACAGCTCCTGTAGGGGGAATGGCATTGGATGGAAGAACGGCAAATTGCAACGGCGAAAGTATGGGACCGAGCGTGGGGAATGCAAGGGGCGGTCTCGCGCGGTGGGCGCGGTGCCATAGAGAACGGGAATCGATACCGATTTCGATTTCGATTTCGATTTCGATTTCGATTTCGATTTCGATTTCCTCGATTTCCTCGATTTCCTCGATTTCCTCGATTTCCTCGATTTCCTCGATTTCCTCGATTTCCTCGATTTCCT
>CALLYA010000141.1 GCA_937875495.1 uncultured Verrucomicrobiota bacterium | reverse complement strand
CCGTGTCACCAGTTTAGCCATTCTTTTCTGAAGACCACATTACCGACAGAGGCGCGGTGGCGTTTTCGACCTGCCTATGGGAGTGGGTAGATTCGATGCTCTGCCCTCAACCTTATTTGAGGTTTTTGATAGCCATACCGTTTCGGCAGGCCTCGCCTTCCTCCTAGCCCTACTCGTACTCGTACTCGCTCTCCCCGCCTCTCGTGATCGATTTCCATTCGCTTTCTCGTGTACGTGTACGTGTACCGCTTCGCTGTGTACGCGCACGTTTCTGGGCCCCGCAAGGCAGTTGCTGAAAACAGCTCCGATATAGCTGCATTCCCCCCCCTCCCAATACACCTCTGCGCCCTCTGCGGGAGTCCTCCCCATCCGGGGCCGATGGCCCAATGAGTTTTTCGGACGGGCTCTAGGTCGGATGGATCAGGGGTTGGACAGGCCGCGGACCACCTCCGACACCTTGCTTATGAACTCGGGCGTTGTCCCGCAACAGCCGCCGACAAAAGTCGCGCCGGCCTCGATCAGGAGCGGGATTTTCCCGGCGAATTCAGTCGGTGTGGTGCGGTAGACCGATCGGCCGTCCTCGTACTCCGGTAGCCCCGCGTTCGCCTTGATCCAGATCGGAAGGTCGGTGGCCGCGGCGAGCCTGCGGCAGATCTTGATGTAGCCGTCCAGGCCCTGGCCGCAGTTCGCACCGATCGCGTGCGCGCCCGCGTCCGTCAATCCCTTCACCGCCTGCTCCGGAGTGACGCCCATCATCGTTCGGTCCAAGTTTTCGCCCTTGTCGTAACACATGCAGGCAACCACTGGCACGCCGGCCGCCACCGCCGCGCGCGTCGCGATGCACGCCTCCTGCAGATCGCTCATCGTCTCGATCACCAGGCCGTCAACCCCGCCCTCCACCAGCGCCGCGGCCTGTTCGGCAAAGACATCGGCCAACTCCTCCTCGGATGCCTCGCCCATCATCAGCAGGACGCCGGTCGGGCCGATCGAACCGAAGACCTTGCACCCTGAAGCGGCTGCCTCCCGCGAGAGATCAGCGCCGATGCGGTTGATCTCAACCGTGTGGTCGCTCAGATGATGGCGCTGGAGCATCTTCCGGCTCGCACCAAACGTGTTGGTCAGCACAATCTGACTCCCCGCCGCGATATAGCGCTCCGCAACCGCGCGCACCGCGTCGGGATGCGTGAGGTTGTACGCATCCGGACACTCGACCGGCGGCAGGCCCATCGACTGCAGCTGCGTCCCCCAGGCGCCATCGGTCACCACAACAGCCGTCTCGAACAGGTCATTCCATTCCATGATGCCCTCCCGGGTTTAAGGCGCCACGCCGCGGTTGCCAACTCAGCTGAGACCGTTCTCACGCATGCACGAAGAGCCGGGCGACCGCCACGGCTTTACCGGCATTCTCGCTGTACCCGTCCGCCCCGATCTGGTCCGCAAACTTCTGCGTCACCGGCGCACCACCGACCATGACCTTGACCCGATCGCGCAGGCCGGCATCGCGCAGGGCATGAATCGTCTTCTCCATCGACGGCATCGTGGTCGTCAGGAGCGCCGAAAGCGCCACGATCGAGACCCCATGCGCCTGGACCGCCTCAATGAACCGCTCCGGGCCCACGTCCACACCCAGATCGAAGACGTCGAATCCACCGCCCTCGAGCATCGCCGCCACCAGGTTCTTGCCGATGTCATGCAGATCGCCCTTCACCGTCCCAATCGCGACCTTGCCGATCGGCTCCGCACCCGTCTGCGCCAGCATCGGCTTCAGAATCTCCAGGGCACGCTTCATCGCACGCGCGGAGATCAGGAGCTCAGGCACAAAATACTCGTTCCGCTCAAATCTTTGGCCCACTTCGTCCATGGCCGGAACCATGTAGTTGTCCAATAGGTCCTTGGGCTGGACACCCTGGGACAACGCATCCTCGACGACGGACTTGGCGACATCCGCCTCGCCCTCGACAATCGCATCGTAAAGCTGCTTCCAATCGGCCATTGCTGGAGCCTCGCAATATGTGTTGAAAAATTGTTCCGCGATCCGCGCCTGGGATCCATCGATCCGTTTCTCTCCATTCAGCCCTCCTTCCTAGCGATTGGAGGCGATAAGGTCAAGAGCCATTTGCAGGCACCGCTCGGGACGCGGGGACGCGGGTGTCCCTACTCCAATCGTCCATGACTTCGTCTCGATGATCCATCGAGGGGGGCAATGGGACGATGACCTGGACACGCCCGGGGGTGTGCGGAGAGAGGCTGAGGGAGAGGGGAAGGCGGGATTGCCGCTGCCTCAGGAGAACGTCGAGACAGCTTGCAGGTAATTCCAGGGGAATCACTGCTGCGGGTTGGCCACGACCCGCTCCTGGTTTTCGCTGAGCGTGGTCATGGTGTGAAAGGCATTGGTTTGGTTGAGCCGGCAGGTGTAGATGATGGACAAGTACAGGTCGCCAAGCCTTGCCCCAGATCTGGTTGTGTTGAACAAGGAGTTCTTGCGATGGAGGGTCGGCTTTTTGAGGGCACGTTCGCAGCCATTGTTATCGATGGGGGCTCCTGGCTGGCGCAGAAAGAGGGTCAGCCGTTGCCACTGGCGCTGTAGGTAGAGGCTATCCGAAAAGGTCTTCGGATCCGGATGGGGAGGTATCCCGCAGAGAT
>CALLYA010000140.1 GCA_937875495.1 uncultured Verrucomicrobiota bacterium | reverse complement strand
GACAGGGAATGCGGAACTGTTGAGTCTGCTTTCTGCAACTGCCTTGGACAGCGGGCAGCAGATAAGCCCCAAAACCCCCTCGAAAAAGGTTTGGATCAGAGCATGGACCTACCCACCCCCATGGTCAGGTCGAAAACGCCACCGCGCCCTCTGCGGGAGGCCCTCCGGACGGGGAAGGGGAGGACTCGCGCAGAGGCGCTGAGGCGCAGAGGCGCAGAGGCGCAGAGGGGGGGATAGGGAGGACAGGGAATGCGGAACTGTTGAGTCTGCTTTCTGCAACTGCCTTGGACAGCGGGTAGCAGATAACCCCCAAAACCCCCTCGAAAAAGGTTTGGATCAGAGCATGGACCTACCCATCCCCATGGCCTGGTCGAAAACGCCACCGCGCCTCTGCGCCTCTGCGCGAGAATCTCCGGATGGGGAAGGGGAGGCCGGGCTGATCTGAGGGAGTGCGGGGGCGGTTATTCCTTTTGCAACAGCAGCAGCCAGAGGCCCTGGGTGGGAGGATTGAACGAGCCGTCGGGATGGGGCTGTGCGGGTTGTCTCCGGGCGGTCTGCGGATCGAGCCACTGGGTACGCAAATTATTCTCCAACCGGGTGAAATCGATCTTGAGTGTGGCGCCGTGGGTGACGAAGACGACTGCGCGGTCGCCTTGGGCGGAGCGTGCGGCGGCGATGGAGGCGTCTTTGGCGGCGCCGGAATGGACTGCGGGCAGGCCGTTGGTCGAGGTGGTGGTGGTACGCAGGCGCATTTCGAAGGCGTTCTGATCCTGGCCAAGGGTGAAATTGCGGCTGCCGGTGTTGAGCGACATGGTGACGATCCGTGCGGGCCCGGACTGGGTCTCGGCGCCGGGAGTGACCCAGAGCTCGAGGGTGAACTCATTGCTCTGTCTGACGGCGGCGCTGAGGCGCTGGGCGGGGGTAGCGATCAGCGTCGGGGCATGGACCTGGAGTCCGTTCTCGCGCCAATGGACGGCGTCGAGGTTTTGGATCTGCAGGTCGAGTGGGTTGGGGTTGCCGGACCGGTCGTGGATGCGGGCGCCTTCGCCTTCATCGAAAAGGTAGCTGACCAGGAGTCCGTCGCTCTTGCGCGTCTCGCCGGTTAGGAAATGGGCGGCGATATCGGTGGCATTGAGTGCGCGGTCATAGATGGCGAGGGCGTGGTAGGTCCCGAGCCATGGGCGTTCGCCGGAGAGCTCATTGGCGAGCGCGAGTTGCATTTGGGGATCCCACGCGGTGAGGTCACCGCCGATGTCGGCCGCGGCGGCTTGTCGGCCGTTGATGTACAAGGCTGCCTGCCCGTTGGCGCTTCGGGTATAGGCGAGGTGTGTCCGTTCTGTTTTCGCGGCTTGTTGGGCATCCCCGGTGAGCTGGACGAAGGCGAGGTCGGGCGTGAGATCGGGCCATTTCAGCTCATTGAGCAAGGCGCGTGCGCTGCGGATATGCGCCTGGGCGAGGGGACTGAGCCCGAGGCCGACGTCCGAGGATTTCTCGTGGTCCTGTTCGCCCTCGAGCGGGTGCGGGCGGTGGAACCTGGCGGAGGCGCAGCCGCCCAGGATATTCCGCCACCAGCGTTCCAGGGCGATGTTGTCATCGGGATCGAAGGTATAGATTTTGTTGTTATTGAGCGGGCGCGGGTTGCCTGCGACCTGGGCACGGATCTGTTGTATGCGCTCCCAGTGGACCTGTCCGCGCTGGGTATTGTTCTGTGAGATATCCAGGAATGTATAGAGGTCGGGATGTTGAATCAGGTGCAAGTGGTCTGCCGCGGTGATATTTCCGTTTCGGCGCATTTCGGCGGTCTCGATGGATGTACCGGCCTCGGCTGCCTTATTGCGCACGTAGCGTACCCAGAAATCGCTCCATTCGAGGGCCTCGCCCGTCTCGTTGTTCATGCAATAGAGGACGTTCGGATATTGGAGCGAATAGGAGAGCAGCTTATCGACGAATGCGGTCTGGTATTTCAGCAGCAATTGATTGTTATCGAGGGCGGGCACGCTGCTGAAGAACGGGTGTTGGGTCGGGCGCTCGGTGGGTGCGAAATCGACGACGGTGGGCAGGCCGGATTGTTCGGAGTTGTAGGTGCTGTTGTTGGCGGGGTTGAACGGGTGTTTGGACCAGCCGCCGAGGGACTGATGATCTTCGTAGTGATCCCACGTGGCCCAGATCTCGATCTGGACGATGACATCGCGCTGGTAGGTCAGCTCGAGGAAATTTTGGAAGCGGCGCCAGTACTCATCGTTCCACTGATCGAGGTCGAATTTGCCGTTGCGCTGTGTGTAGGCGAAGACGTTGCCCATGTTCCGGTGGCTCATGACGTTGCGTACGTAGTTCCCGCCGACGGACTGGAGCAGATCGAGGTGTTGTTCGAGGCCTTTGGGGTGGTTGAAGAGGTTGTCCTGCCAGGAGCCACCGAGCAGCATGACCGGTTTGCCTTTGTACTGCCAGACCGATGGGTTTTCGGCGAACGGCTGGATGCGGTCCGCGTCGGAGTAAGCTACTGCGTGTGTGACGCTTGGGATGAGCGACGCGAGAGCGAGAGCGATCAGGCAGACGATTCGGCGATTCGAGCGATGCTGGGCGTTCATGGCAGGGCCCCCCGGGGTGATTGCTGGGTGGGTTAAAGCGGAGGCCCATCATGAACCAAATCGACCGGTGGAGACAATCCCAATACAGCCGGGTGCATTCATTCGGCGCGGTATCGGCGGTTGTGCAGGGTGGGGGTAGGAACTCCGAAACGCCTATTGGGGTATAGCTGAAGGCACTGCGGCTCCGGATGGGGAGGACTC
>CALLYA010000139.1 GCA_937875495.1 uncultured Verrucomicrobiota bacterium | reverse complement strand
TAACTCGATTAACTCGATTAACTCGATTAACTCGATTAACTCGATTAACTCGATTCCGATACCGACCCCGATGCCCCATTTCACCAGACCGAGACGGTCTGGCTACCCCGAGACGGTGGAGCTGCCCCCATTTCTTCATCTGCGGGCATCAGCGGATCGAAATCACTGTCCACTGCCCCCCCGCCCGCGCCTCTGGCGGGCAGGGAGGCATCCCAATCAGAAACTCCACTTCAAGGAGGTCATGACCGATAGGTCGTTCTCCTTGAGGCCGGGAGCCGGCTCGTTGTCATAGGTGTCCTGCGCCACGATCGCCAAGCTCAGGTCGCTCACCAATGCAGCCTCCAGGCCAACCTCGGTCTTGACCAGGAAGTTGTCCGAATTATCGAAGTCACCGATAAACTCGGTTGCCTGCCAGAACTTTGAAGTCTCGCTCAGGTCCCACTCGAACCGATCTGCAATGCGATAGCCGAGATAGTCATCCTCGATACCACCGACCCGCTCCACAATGTAGGAGGGACCGGCCTCAACGTTGAACCGCACACGTTCCTCCTTGATCAGGTAGTAACCGAGCGCAGGCGAAAGAATGAGCCGGTAATCGACATCCGCGATCGAGTCGTAGCCCAACTCCACCGTCATCGCCGCGAACATTCGCTCCGACAATGAATACTCATACCGGCCGACCGCCTTCGCATTCTCCGCCGTGGTCTCACCCTCGGTCTCGCCATACGCACCGTTGCCCCCCAATCGAATGAGGTCCTGGTCCGTGGTGCGCTCGCCGGCGAGGCCAATCCCGCCCAAGACCGCATCCTTGTTGCCGCTGTTCGCGTTCAGTCCAGCGGTCAGGCTGCGCTCCCAAGCACCGTTTGCCTTTTCATCGGCTTGCACGTCTTGCGAATACCCGGCTCCAACGCCTAAAAGGGATACTCCCCAAACCGCCAAAAAAATCATGTTCCTGCCCAGCATACCCACATTTCTCCTCAATCATTTCCACGTTTTGCATGGCGATCGCGCCACGCCACCGCAGGTTTGCAGTCGGTTTCAAAGAAGGCGCCAAGCGGAATCGGCAAACGGAATGAATGCCCTGCTCTCGCGGCTCCCTGCCAACTGACCCAGTCGTCTATTATCTTCGAACTCAGCCAGAATCGCCAGCGCCTCCGACACCGCCGGCCCGGCCCAAGACAATTTAACAAAACCGTTGTATGATTGATCAAACAAGCCCCGATGAAACACACATCAGACGCACGAAATGACTGATTTCTTCCTGCATACGTGGTCCATTTCCCAGGAGCTCGCCCCCTGGTTGCTCCTGGGCTTGGCCGTCGCAGGCCTCCTGCACGTCCTCCTACCGACCGGTTTCGTCCTCCGACACCTCGGCGGCGGGCGCTTTTCAAGCGTGGTGAAGGCCGCTTTGGTCGGAGTCCCCCTGCCGCTCTGCTCCTGCGGCGTCATCCCCGCAGCCCTGGGGTTGCGAAAAGACGGCGCAGGGAAAGGGGCTTCGGTCAGCTTCCTGATCAGCACTCCTCAGACCGGTATTGACTCCATCGCAGTCACCGCCTCCATGCTCGGACTCCCCTTCGCGCTGTTCAAAGTCATCAGCGCGTTCCTGATGGGGATTGTCGGCGGCACCCTCGTGAACTTCGCCGAGCCACCAGCAATCGAGTCCGCCACCAATACCTCGCAGCCCCCCCCAAACCCACCTACGCCAACCCGATTGCCGAGGCATTTCGCTTCACCTATTACCGGCTGTTCCACGAGATCTGGGCGTGGCTGCTGCTCGGAATCCTCATCTCCGCCGCCATCACCACCATCGCCCCGCCGGGGAGCCTTGCCGATTCCCCATGGGCCACCGGGTTGACCGGGATGCTGCTCATGCTCGCCATCGGCATTCCACTCTACGTGTGCGCCACCGGCTCCGTCCCCATCGCTGCCTCTCTCGTGGCCGCGGGAATGCCGACCGGTGCCGCTTTGGTCTTCCTCATGGCGGGTCCGGCCACCAATATCGCCACGATCGGGGCCGTGCTGAAGACCTTCGGAAAGAAAGTCACTGCAATCTATATCGCCGTGATCATCGTCGGCAGCTTTAGCCTTGGGCTCCTCTTCAATACCCTGTTTCCAACCGGTGGCGGACATCATCTGCAGCACGCGCACGGAGGATTCCTGCCCGAGTGGCTGGAAATCGCCGCGGTACTGCTCATGTTTGTCGGCATGGCCCACTTCGCCTTGCAGACACTCATTCGCAAAGACAAACAAAGGCCCCCATCCTCGCCGTCGGCCAAGGATGGAGCCGTCCTGATTCCTCTCAATAATCTCCAGCGCCCGCCAAGCAAATCCTCCGGCTGCGGCGATTCCGCGGATGCCTAGTCGGCCTCAGTCCACCCGATACAATCCATGACATTCCGCACAGGTCTGGTTCAGGGCCTGCGCGGTCGCCTTCGCACCGTCCAGATCGCCGGCCTTCGCGAACTCGGCCAGCTCACCCGATTTCCCCTCGAGCGTGTCGACCAGCTCCAGGAATCGACCCCGGTCCTCCTCGGAGATCTCAATATCCCCCAAGGCGTCAGGGATCAACCGGGCGGTCTCCTGGATCTGCATTGCCGCCTCCGCCGTTTCGCGCAAGTCCAGGTCGAGCTCGGACGCACTGTACATCTGCGCAATGGAGCTGAGTGATGAAAGCCGTTTCAACTCCTGCATGGATGCCGCCAATTGCTCGCCATGGATCGCATGACTCACCTCACCCGATACCTCCGGCACAGCCGCGCCATCCCCTGAACCCGGCAGTGTCGAACACCCCGTTCCAACCATCATCATCCACGCGATCGCAAACGTCCCAACCAACGAGCCCATCAATTCCATCCAACCCTTTTTCATTGTATCCCCTCCAGCCCAAATATTCCTGGCCACTTAAAACCACACCCGCCCCAATGACACCCGATCGCGAACGTATCGACTCAATAGTTTTTGCGTCAAGCATTTTCCGGTTTCGCCTGCAGCCTCAGACCCATAGGTAGCCAGAGCCCGTCCGAAAAGGTCCCCGGATCCGGATGGGGAGGTATCCCGCAGAGATCGCAGAGGGCGCAGAGGTGTAT
>CALLYA010000138.1 GCA_937875495.1 uncultured Verrucomicrobiota bacterium | reverse complement strand
CCGGGTCCGGATGGGGAGGTCAGGTTGAGAATGCGGCTACCTTTTCGGACGGGCTTTTGCTCAGAAGCCCTGCATCGGCCTTTGTTGAAAAGCCCGCCTCTCTCGTGTAGGCTCTAGACGGCTGGGTTTGTTGGGGACGATCCTTCTGAACCGGCCGAAAGCTCAATGGCGCAGGTAGTTGCATCCAGGCGATTCCTGAGTGCCAAGACCTGCACCGAAGGAGGACTACTCGGACATGATGGGCAATTTTACACCAAGGGCGCAGCAAGTGCTGGCCCTCGCCCGGAAAGAGGCGGACCGGTTTAACCATAACTATGTTGGGACCGAGCACCTATTGCTGGGTTTGATCAACTTAGGCCAGGGGGTTGCCGTCAACGTCCTTCAAAAGATGGGGCTTGACCTGGAAACGGTTCGGCTTGAGGTCGAAAAACAGGTTGGCACCGGACCTGAGACCAAGACGGTCGGCAATATTCCCTACACCCCACGGGTGAAGAAGGTCTTGGCGCTGGCCGGCAAGGAAGCCAAGAATCTCAACCATAGTTATGTCGGGACGGAGCATATCCTGCTTGGCCTCTTGCGAGAGGGCGAGGGGGTTGCTGCCCGTGTTTTGAAAAACTTGGACGTGGATATTGAGCGGACCCGCAACGAGGTCCTCAAGGAGCTTGACCCTAAGTTCGTTCCGAACGCGGAGGTCGAAGAGGAGACGCGAAAGGATTCGAAGACCCCGGCCCTGCGTTTGTTCGGCCGAGATCTTACGGAACTGGCCACTAAGGACGACCTGGATCCGGTCATCGGACGAAAGGATGAGATCGAACGGGTCATTCAGATCCTCTGCCGCCGCACGAAGAACAACCCGGTTCTGCTTGGTGAGGCGGGGGTCGGCAAGACCGCGATCGTGGAGGGGCTCGCCCAGGAGATCGTTCGTGGAAACGTGCCGGACCTTCTGCGCGATAAACGCGTGATCACCTTGGACCTCGCACTGATGGTCGCCGGGACGAAATACCGGGGGCAGTTCGAAGAGCGAATCAAGGCCGTGATGGACGAGATCCAGAAGAACGGGGATGTGATTCTCTTCATCGACGAGCTGCACACCATTGTCGGTGCAGGTTCGGCGGAAGGCGCGATGGATGCATCCAACATCATCAAGCCCGCGCTTTCACGCGGCGAGATGCAGTGCATCGGCGCCACCACGCTGAACGAATACCGGAAGTTCATCGAGAAAGACTCCGCCTTGGAGCGCCGGTTCCAGACGGTCAAGGTGGAAGCGCCCTCGGTTGAGGAGGCGATTGAAATCCTCAAGGGGCTTCGGCCGAAGTACGAGGACCATCATCACGCCCACCTCTCCGACGCGGCGATTGAGGCGTCATGCCGCCTTGCTGATCGGTATCTGCCTGGACGTTACCTGCCCGATAAAGCCATTGATTTGATGGACGAATCGGGTGCACGCGCCAGGATTAAGGCCATGACGCGCCCACCCGAGATCCAGGATCTCGAGAAGGAAATGGGTGAGATCAAGGCCCAAAAAGAGGGGGCGATCCGGGATCAGGACTTTGAGCTCGCGGCTCGCCTGCGCGATTCGGAAAAACAGAAGAAGCGTGAATTCGAACGCGTGATGGAGGAGTGGCGCCAAACCCGCGACGAAGAACGGGTCCTGGTGGATGTTGAAGACATCACCTACATCGTCAGCAAGTGGACCGGCGTACCGGTCAGTCGCCTCGAGCAGACCGAGGCTGATCGCCTGTTGAAGATGGAGGACGAACTCGCGGACAAGGTCGTTGGCCAGCGCGAGGCGCTCGTGGCGATCTCCAAGGCCTTACGCCGTTCGAGGGCGGACCTCAAAGACCCGCGCAGGCCGATCGGATCGTTCACCTTCTTCGGCCCGACCGGAGTGGGGAAGACCTTGCTCGCACGCGCACTGGCGGAGTTCATGTTCGGGGATCCCGATTCCTTGATCCAGATCGACATGAGCGAGTACATGGAGAAATTCACGGTCTCAAGGCTGGTGGGCTCGCCTCCCGGCTATGTGGGCCATGACGAGGGTGGGCAGCTTACCGAGATGGTTCGCCGTCGGCCTTACTCCGTGGTGCTCTTCGACGAGATCGAAAAGGCGCATCCGGACGTGATGCACATGTTGCTGCAGGTGTTGGAGGAGGGGAAGCTGACGGACTCCCTGGGGCGCGTGGTCGATTTCCGGAACACGGTGATCATCCTGACCTCGAATGTCGGAGCCACGACCCTCAAAAAGGCGAACGTTGGATTCGGCGACGAGTCGAGCGATACCTCCTATGAGAAGATGAAGGCGCAGATCCTCCAGGAGGCCAAGCGCGTATTCAAACCGGAGTTTCTCAACCGCCTTGACGATCTGATCGTATTCCGGTCCTTGGAGAAGAAGGACCTGATGAAGATTGTCGAGATCGAGGTCGGCAAGCTCAAGAGCCGTCTGACCTCGCAAGAAATCGAGATGGAGTTGTCGCCTGAAGCGAAGGACTTCTTGATCGAGAAGGGCTACGATCCGGCCTACGGCGCCAGGCCCCTGCGGAGAGCTGTCTCCAAATACCTCGAAGATCCGCTCGCCGAGGAAATCCTGCGCGGCACCATCAAGCCGAACGAAACCATCGTCGTTGTGCGCGGCGACAACGACAATCTTGCCTTCCAGCAGAAGGCCAAGGCCGGCCAGGAGGTCTAGTCCACTGCCCGCCGATCAGCGCGCCCGATGCAAATCGGGCGCGCTTTTTTTGTGCCCGGGTGTAGCCATGTCCGT
>CALLYA010000137.1 GCA_937875495.1 uncultured Verrucomicrobiota bacterium | reverse complement strand
TGAGAAACAGAAACTCGAGGAACTTCTAGTTCCAGTTTGACAGACCACATGCCTGGAGCCGCCGTCGAAAACAGCGGCGGATGCTTGCAGTGAAGAATCCGGAAGGGGAGCAACCATGAAATCATACCGGCAGGAAGTTTGGATGAACGTACCTTCACGCCGTGGGTTTGTGAACATCACGGGTGAAGTGGAGGAGGCCTTACGCAAGAGCGGTATTCAGGAAGGCCTATGCCTCGTGAACGCGATGCACATAACGGCCAGCGTCTTTATCAACGACAACGAGCATGGGCTCCACCAGGATTACGAGAAATGGCTGGAGCGTTTGGCGCCGCATGAGCCAATTTCGGCGTATCAGCATAATCGCACTGGTGAAGACAACGGTGATGCGCATCTCAAGCGGCAGGTGATGGGCAGGGAAGTGGTTGTTGCGGTCACGAACGGCGAGCTCGATTTCGGACCCTGGGAGCAGATCTTTTACGGCGAATTCGATGGGTGCCGGCGTAAGCGCCTGCTGATCAAGATTATCGGAGAGTGATCCACGAGCGGAAAGGTGGCCCCACCGATCAGGAACGTTTGGATTTACCCCTCTTGGAACGTTGATTGGGGCTGGGTTGCCTGGATTGTGTGGCGGTCGAGGGTCGCTCCTGCATGGCGGGGGCAGGCTGCTTTTGAGGCGGCGTGGTTGTCTCAGCGGTCGCGATGGGGCCTGCAATCCAGCGCCGATCGATCCATGTGATGCCGGCGAGGAAGGGCAGGGAGAGCGCTAGGATTTCCAGGGTTTTTCCCAGGGCGGTCTGTGGCCAGAGGGCGACAGCCTTGCCTGCATGGTCGAGAAGCACATCCTTGCCGAGTCCGAGGGCGATGGATGCGGCATGTTCGTTGACGATGCCGGTGAGCACGAACCCGAGAAACAGGGCGATGGGGAAGCGGACCAACCACCGGA
This sequence comes from uncultured Verrucomicrobiota bacterium, assembly GCA_937875495.1. GTDB lineage: Bacteria > Verrucomicrobiota > CALLYA01 > CALLYA01 > CALLYA01 > CALLYA01. The sequence goes on along the minus strand of CALLYA010000137.1, from coordinate 2,209 downwards.
GGCTCTCCGGCAGCGGGGTGACCGGCTCATCCGGCAACAGCGGTTCCTCGTCTTCGCTGTGGGGCTTCAGCGCCTCGCTCCGGAGGAGAAGCGGGGCGGAGATCAGCACTCCGATTCCGACGGCGATGAAAATGATCAGCATGGTACTAACTCGGGTGAGTGCGATTGATTTAGGGCGCGGGTGCGGAGCGAGTGATTCAATCGGTTGGAGATTCCAAAGGCCGGTTGGATTCGGTTACCAGTGCGCGGAGTTTTTCGACGGCCTTTCCGGAATCGATGGTGACCGCGGCGCATTGAACGGCTTCCGGCCAATCGGCCGCGAGGTCTGCCGCCAAAATGGCGGCAGCGGCATTCAGCAGGACGATGTCTCTGCAGGGCCCCGGTTTACCGGCGAGGACATCACGGGTGATGGTCGCGTTGTAGGGTGCGTCCCCACCGATGATGCTTTGTTTGGGCGCGGTTGGAATTCCTAGCTGGTCCGGAGAAATCACACTCTCATGGATGGAGCCGTTGTGGACCTCCAACACGCGTGTTGGTGTGGAGATGGAGATCTCGTCGAGACCGTCGAGTCCGTGAACCACCAGCATATGTTCGGCGCCTAGGGCCTTGGCGGCGTTGGCGATCAGGTCTTGCGCCTCACGGGAGAAGACACCGAGGACCCCGCGTCTGGCGCCTGCGGGATTGGTGAGTGGGCCGAGAAGGTTGAAGATGGTACGGATTCCAAGACCGCGGCGAACGCCGATTGCGTATTTCATGGCCGGGTGGAGATGGGACGCGAAGAGAAAGCCGATTCCGATACTCTGCACGCATTGGGCGACCCTCTCGGGGGAACACTCGATGTTGACACCGATTTCCGCGAGGAGATCCGCGCTGCCGCACTTGCTGGAAGCGGCACGATTTCCGTGCTTCGCGACAATGGCGCCTGCGCCCGCGGCGACAAAGGCCGCGGTGGTGGAGATATTGAACGTCTGTGAGTGATCCCCGCCGGTGCCGCAGGTATCGATGACCGGCAGGCCGAACACCGGGATGGGCGTGACCATTTCGCGCATCGCCTTGGCGCAACCGGCGACTTCGTCCGCCGTCTCACCCTTCATGCGCAGCGCGACCAGGAGCGCGGAGATCTCGATATCCGAACACTGACCGTGCATGATGGCGGACATCATGTCGTAGGCCTGATCGAAGGAGAGGGCCCGTTGATCGAGAAGGAGGTTGAGTTGTTCTTTGATCATGGCAGTGAGGAATCGTGGGTTGCGGTGGCTGATCGAGGTGGATCGACGTTTCCCGAGCGCATGTGCCTTTGGTGCAGTGTGGAATGGAACAGCCTGAACTTCCATTGATGAGCGGAAATTTTCGGTTGGCGAAGTTTAATCGAGATCGAGAAAAAACACCAACAATGATGCCTCTGTAGCAAAAGGCTATCCGAAAGGGCCTCTGCGCGAGGCCCTCCGGATGGGGACGGGGAGGACTCGCGCAGAGGCGCAGAGGTTTATTGGGATGGGTACATCGGGGCCGTTTTCAACAACTGCCTTGGTTTACTGAAACGGTATAACTGAAAAATACACCAAGAAAGTAGGCTCCAAAACATGGAGCCTACCCACCCCGATAAGTTAGTCGAAAACGCCACCGCGCCCTCTGCGGGAGGCTCTCCGGATGGGGAAGGGGAGGACTCGCGCAGAGGCGCAGAGGCGCAGAGGCGCAGAGGATGATTGTGAGGGGGGGATTGCAAAACCATCAGGACGGTGTTTGGCAACGGCTAGAGGGAATCCGAAAAGGCGCGTTCCATCATGCACCGCCTCCAGGCAATAGTGGCCGATCCGTCAGATCATTGTCGGGGTCGGGGTCGGAATCGGGATCGGAATCGATTCCTGTTCTGGTTGGCACTTGGCCCTCATGGACCGCTCAAACTTCACTGCCGAGTTGTGTCAACACCGCAATAATACGGTTGCGGTACCCGGTTTCTCATGTCCGAATCCCCTCACGCGTCCTTTCGATACCGAGACCGATAGCGACCCCGACCCCGATCTACTTTCGCCATTGACCTTTTCGGACGACCTCCGGCTAGAGTCTACTGATAACGGGGTTCACCTCTCCCTCCCCCAAAGAAAGCCTGAAGCAGGGCCTTGGCCCCACCCAGTTCCATGGCCAGGTCGAAAGCGCCACCGCGCCTCTGTCGGTAATGTGGTCTTCAGAAAAGAATGGCAAAACTGGT
>CALLYA010000136.1 GCA_937875495.1 uncultured Verrucomicrobiota bacterium | reverse complement strand
TGGAACCTACCCACCCCGATAGGTTGGTCGGAAACGTCACCGCGCCCTCTGCGGGCGGCTTTCCGGGTCCGGATGGGGAGGTCAGGTTGAGAATGCGGCTACCCTTTCGGACGGGCTCTACCTACTGGGACTCGGGCCTTCGGCCCTCCTCGTGGTACGTGCAGTCGGTGTTCACCCTCCACACGTCATACTCCGCTCCCGCGATGTTGCGCGCCGCATAGAGCGCGGTCAGAATCGAATGATCCGAGTTGTTGTACTTGAACATTCCCGCCCGGCCCACCGGCTGCAGGTTGCTCATGGGCGCCAGAAACCGGCGCAGGATGTCCATCTGCTTGCTGTAGGTGCGGGTGTGCAGACAGTACGCCTTCGGCATCCGGACCACGTTCGCGTCCAATACGTCTGCCGGCTCCGAGAGCCGTAAAGACTGCATCTCACGGATGCCCAAATCGATCAGTGACGCATCGGAGCGTGTCCAGAGGTCGTCCCCTTCCCAACAGAAGTATTCGAGCCCCACGGAGGTATGCCGCGGATCCGGCACCATCGCCGGTGACCAGTTCTTGAAGTTCTGGATCCGGCCGACCCGGACCTCAGGGGCGTGCACGTAGATCCAGGTGTCGGGAAACATCCGCTCCCGGTTGAGGATCAAATTCACCGTCAGGATCCCGCGGTACCCGAGCGCTTTCGCAGCTTGGACCACCTCCTCGGGCGGCCGCGGCTCCATCCGCAAAACCAACTCGGTGATCGGCATCGAAGAGATGAAATGGCTCCCCTCGTGCCGCTCCAGCCCGCCATCGGCATCCCGACTCCAGACCGCCTCGATCCGATCGGCCCGCCAATCGATACGGACCGCTTCCCGCTCCATCAAGACCTCCCCGCCCATGCGGCGAGCACGCCCCGTAAAGGCCTCGTACATCTGCCCCGGGCCGAAACGCGGGTAATGAAATTCCTCGATCAAAGTCTTGATCGCGGTCCCGCCAGGACCGGGGCGCAGCGCGTTCCACACCGCCTTGGTCAAGGAAAGCCCTTGGATCCTCTGCGCCGACCATTCAGCCGCTATCTCGCTGCAGGGAATCCCCCATACCTTCTCCGTGTAAGTCCGGAAAAAGATTTCGAACAGACGCCGGCCGAACCGCCGCACCACCCAGTCCTCAAACGAATCCCCCTCCGGCCGGGACGACCCCCATTTCGCGGTGAGATAGGAGGCCATGATGCGCGCCGATTCAATAGGGCCCAGCCCCGCCAGGGCATTGAAGGGCTTGAGCGGATAATGAAAGAACCGGTTGCGGTAATAAATCCGACTGAGTCGGGGACGCACCAGAAAATCTTCGTCGAGCGTCTCCTCCCACAGACTCTGAACCTCGGCACTCTTCGTGAAGAACCGATGTCCACCGATATCGAATCGATAGCCCTTGTAGTTGACCGTGCGGCTGAGACCACCCACGCAGTGATCCATCTCAAGGACCCGCGCGGGCATCCCGAGCTTTCCACACTCGATCGCTGCAGCGAGCCCGGCAGGTCCGCCTCCTATGATGATCACTTCGCTCATATCGGCGCCCCAACCGTATTCTAATCGAGGACCCGGCGCGGGAACTCACCCCGAATCCGATCCATCCAAACCGCGGAAGTCTTGTCGATACTCAAGGGTGTGATCGCGATCTTGTCACGAAAGACCATGTCGACATCGGCACCAGGCGTGCACTTGCGCCAACCATACACCCCAGAAAAGCGATAGATCCGCTCCGTTCCCGCCCGCGGGATCCCCGCAGCAACCTCTTCCTGGAATTGCGTGTCCGCCGGGAGCAGGTCCATCGGAGCGATCACCACCTCGACCGGTCCGTTCAATTCCTTTAATGAAGGGAGATTGATGTTCCAGAGGGAAGGCCCGCTATCCCGGACCGTTTCGAAGAGCCAACGCAACACCGGCTCGGCCAGCCGGCGGGCGTGCTCCCAGTTCAATGAGACCTCCGGTCGCAAGAACTGCGAGATCGCCACCGCTTTGTGTCCCCAAAAAAAGGCCTCCCTCGCCGCGGCGACCGTGCCGCTGTAATAGACATCCACACCGAGGTTCGCTCCGCAGTTGATCCCCGATACCACCCAGTCCGGACGAGGCGTGCCCTCCGCTAATGGGCCCAGTCCTAAACGAATGCAGTCCGCAGGCGTGCCCTCCACCGCCCAGCCCTCAACCCCCGCTGGAGTGCTGCCCGCTGTCACGCGGATCGGATCCGCCGAACAGGTGATGCTGTGCCCCATCGCACTCTGGCCGTCCGCCGGCGCAACCACACGCATCCCCCCCATCGGCCGCAACACATCAAGCAAAACATCCAGCCCCGGTGCCTGGATCCCATCGTCGTTCGCCACAAGAAATTCCATGCCTGTCCCCTGTCCCAACCCCATCCGTTGCCAGTCCGATTACGCCCCGTCGCAGGCATACCAACCGGCTGAGTGATTCAAAATATTCCCTCTACCATCGCCCCCTTCCTCTCCATCGTCGAATAGATCCCCATGGCCTCATGCCCATGCCAGCCCCGGCAATGAGTCGCCCCCCCAGGACAGGGATTTTTCCATGGCGTTCGTGGTTGCGATCCGTGGTATGCTCATCGTGTTCAGGTCGTAACTGGCGCCAGATCGAAAAGTCTGCTGGCGAAACGCCGGATACCTTTCAGAAGCAACAAGGTTTGAGCAGTGGATGAGGGCAAGTTGCCCCTCAGAACAGAATTTTCCTCGATTGCCTCGATTACCTCGACTACCTCGATTACCTCGATTACCTCGATTACCTCGATTACCTCGATTACCTCGATT
>CALLYA010000135.1 GCA_937875495.1 uncultured Verrucomicrobiota bacterium | reverse complement strand
AATTTCCAGCTTTTGTTTCAGTCGTATATGCCAAGCCCGCAAGGAGATGGGCTTCTTTTCCAGATCAATTTCGGAGGGCGCACGGAGTTTCATAAGCTGGGAGATCAGGTCGGGGATTATCGCATCACGGACTTCCAGGAACGGAGCACGATGAGAACGGATCCGACGACTGGCCAGGAAGTGGAGGCGAAGAATCCAGTCTTGATCGTCCAAAAGGGAACGGAAACCATTGAACTGCCGTATCAGCAGAGAATTCCTCAGCAGGATCCGCGTGCTCAGCTCATGGTGTTGATCCCTCCGCGGCCCAGGTTAATGCCGAAGCTCTATGCGATTGGAGAAAGTTTCACGTTTGGTGATCGGACCTACAAAGTCATTGACATCCAAGAGTTGGAAGTCAGACTGCAGGATGTGGAGGCCAACCAGGAATTCACCATCCCGCAATACACCAGTCAGGACTTGAGATCGCTGCAGGGTCCCGGGGCGGTCAATCAGGCTCAACCTAATACGGGTGGGGCGACCATGGGCCGGACGCGTTAGCGACAAAGATTCGGGCCTGGGCGTTGGTCGGCCGGGCCCGGCAGACAAAAACGAGATGAATTTAAGAAGTAAGGACGTCCGGTCTGGAGATTTCGGTCTAGGCCGAGTTGCGACCGGAGGTTCGGGGAGAGATGAAATCATCCTACATAACCTTGCCTGCTCGGGTATTAATACCTTCTGGAGGAACTCGATGAGATTCGTTTGTTCGTGTGACAAGCGCTGCCGTACGGCCCTGCGGGGCGTCATGGTGGCGGGATTGGTCATGGCTTTCGGCACGGAAGTGCGGGCTGTGACACCGGCGCCGCAGGCAGACGCCGAAGGGTTTGCCGAGCAAGAGGTGATCAGGCTCCAGGAGAAGGAACGCCTGGGCACTCAGCACATGCAGCTCGGCCGACAGTACTATGGGAATCGGGACTACGCCCAGGCGCTTGCAGAATTTACCAAGGCGTTGAATCTCATACCTGAGGTGGAAAAGAACGCCCGCGATCTCGAAGAGGCACGCAAGTACGGCGTACGCTCCGCGTTGGCGCTGGCCCGTACCGCCCTGCAAGAGGCTCAGGACATCGAGGGGCTGCAGAGTGCGAAGGCGTATGTCGATCAGGCCTTGCAGATGGAGCCGGGCAACAATGTTTCCGTGCGGCTTGCCGAGACGATCCAGCAGCGGATCGATCGTGCCACACAGGAGCTGACTCGCCCAACGGGACCGGTAAAGGACGAAGAGTTTGCGCAGCAGCAGGAACTGGTCATGGACCTGTTTGCTCAGGGCCGCAGTTACTATCTGGCGGAGGACTATGACGAGGCCGACAAGCGGTTTTCCCAAGCCCTGGGACTGGATCCGTACCATCTTCCGTCCCTGCGTTACAAGCGCATGATCCAGAGCAAGATCTACGATTTTAAGAGCCACCATAGAAGCTTCACCGTACAGGAGCGGATCACGCAGGTGCGCGATAAGTGGAACGAGCCGATCCGTCGCGATTTGACGATCCCGGAGGGGACTGTCACACGTCAGCCCGGCGTTGCGGCAGGCTCCGACAAGATCATGGAGAAGATTGAGACGATCGTGATTCCCGTCCTGAAGTATACGGACGAGGACGTCACCGCCATTTTTGACTACATTGTTGAGCAGAGTCGGCTGATCGATCCGGACGGCGAAGGCGTCAATATTGTTGTGAGCACAGGGAATCAGCGGACCTCGGCCGGTGCCCAGCAAGGCATGGACGAGTTTGGAACGGACATGGGTGGATTTGGCGCCCAGGATCCCTTTGGTGCCGGGGGTGGATTCCAGGATCCGGCCATGGGCGGCATGGATCCGGCTTTTGGCTATCCGGACGCGACGGGTCAGGGGGGGCAGATGGGCTACACAGACCCCTATGGTGGTGGCGGTGCGGGCGGTGCCTATGGCGCGACCAATCCATACTACCCGATGGGACAGCCGGGCCAAACCGGTACCGGGGCCTACAACGATCCATACGGAGCGGGTGCAACGGGACGGATGCCGATTCCTCCCGTGACGGTCAATCTTCGCAATGTGAATGTCCTGAATGCGATCCAGCTGATCTGTGAACTGGCTCATTTGAAATATCGTATCGAGCCCTCCTCTGTGATCATCACACGTGCGGATGAGGTTGTGGGCACGATGGTGACGCGGCTCTACCCGGTGGAGGTCGGTATCTTCCGGACGATCTTCCAGCCGACCGACGGCAGCATGGACGGCGGCATGGGTGGCGGTGGGCTGAGCGGCGGCCTGAGTGGTGGCGGCTTGAGCTCCGGTGGCGGTGGACAGAGCGGGGATTTCCGCAGCCTGACCGCTTCCTCCCGTGGGCAGCTTGAAAATATCCGGGCCTTCTTCTATGCCGCAGGCGTTCCGATGCCGCCCGGATCGAGCATCACCTACAACGAGCGGATCAGTACCCTGATCGCGCGTAACACGGCGAGCAATCTCGAGGTGTTGGAGCGTGTCCTTCAAGCGATCAACATCCGTCCTTCCCAGGTCGAGATCGAGGCCAAGTTCGTCGAGGTCACGCAGACCGACGTCGAGGAGTTGGGTTTCGAGTGGCGGATGGACGACAACTACGAAATCTTCCTTGGTGACGAGGACACCCTTGGGATCAATCCGATTTCGGGGCGCAAGCGGCTTCAGGTCAGCTCGACCCCCGGCGAGGGCTCCTTGGATGCGAACACGAAGGGGATCACGGGAGGCGTGCGTTTTTGGAACGATCTCCCTGCGATTACGGAAGAGTCGGCAACCCGCGACAACCTCTTCAGCATCTCGTCGATCATGACGAATCCTGAATTCACCTTCATCATCCGTGCGCTGGACCAGCGTGGCACGACGGAAGTCCTCTCTTCGCCCAAGGTGCTGACCGTGGTCGGGCAGGGCGCGCAGATTGAAGTTGTCCAGGAGTTTCGTTATCCGACTGAGTGGGAAGACAGCAGCAGCGGTGGTGGAGGTGGTTTCGGCGGCGGTGGCAGCAGTGGTTCCGGCGGATCTTCCGCGGTGTTCTACCCGCCGATTCCGAGTCAGATCGAGACCCGCGAGCTGGGTGTGTTGCTCAACGTCACCCCGTTGGTCGGTCCCGACAACTGGACGATCAACCTGACGCTGATTCCCGAGGTCTCGAGCTTTGATCGTTTCATCGACTACGGTGGCCAGGCGATCATCGCCACGTCCGGTGGCGCGTCGGTGTTCGGCAGTGGTGGTCAGGCCGGGTTCGCCTCGGTGGACGTGCCTTATCTCCAGCCGATCTTCAACAGCCGAAACGTCACGACGACGATTCAGGTCTGGGATGGTCAGACGGTTGTGCTGGGCGGATTGATTACGGACGAGACCTACACGATCAACGACAAGGTCCCGTTGCTCGGGGACATTCCTCTGTTCGGCCGTCTTTTCCGCAGTGACGTCGAGCAGAGCACCAAGCGCAACCTCCTCATCTTCGTGACGGCTCGGTTGGTGGATCCTGCCGGCAATCCGATCCACAGCCAGGAGGATATTGATTTCCGGGCCTTGTCCGGAACCAGTCTGTCGACCGAAGCGGCCACATCATTGGGCTTCTAAGCTTCGCGGATACCAGCTCTCGGTCGCCGGCCTCCCATGCGGGCAGGTGGCGGCCGAGAGCCTTTTCCTTTTTAACGACATGATTCAATCCACTGCTTCAACCGGCCCGGGCTCCTGCTTTTTACTGATTGATGCGCTGGGATTGGCGTATCGCTCGTATTACGCGATTCGCGATCTCACAGGCCCTGGGGGGCAGCCGACCAACGCCGCCTACGGCTTTCTGCGTACTGTTCAGATGTTTATCGAGCGATTTTCGCCTGGGCACATCGGGGTGGTCTTCGATGCAGGGATTCCAGAGGTGCGGACGGCCATCCTACCGGAGTATAAGGCACAACGCCCGCCGATGCCGGACGGATTGCGCCAGCAATTGCCGGTGATCGAGTCTCTGGCGGAGGCGTTCGGTTGGAAGACAGCGAGTCTCCCTGGCTGGGAGGCTGACGATGTCATCGCCACCTTGGCCAAGAAAGCGATCGATCTTGGACCTGAAGTCTTGATCATGACCGCTGACAAGGATATATTGCAATTGGTCTGCAAGAAGGTCAGCGTTGTCGGATTTGGAAAGACCGATCCACCACTGGGTGCAGAGGGGGTCCAGACCAAGCTTGGAGTGCGGCCTGAGCAAGTTGTTGACTATCTCGCATTGCTCGGAGATCAGGCCGATAACATCGCGGGTGTTCCAGGTGTGGGGAAAAAGACCGCCTGCCAATTGATCGAGAAGTATGGTGACATTGAAGGCATCATCGAGAATCTGGACCAGGTACACCCACCACGGATTCGCAGCGCCTTAGAATGTGCGACAGGCCGATTGCAAGAGAACCGGGCGTTAATCGCCTTACACACGGACCTGGATCTTCCTTGGAGTCTATCAGAATTTCGGCTTGGCCCTCCCCCTGACTGGGATCATTTGGTTCGTGAGCTACGTACGCAGGGGTTTGAAAAAATGGCCTCGGCGCTTCCCCGGCAAGGGGAGCTCTTTTGAAGTGGGACGTCTGACTCACTCGGGGGGGATAGAGGGGTGCCGGAGGGGTGCGAACCGATGGTGATCCGCTGCAGGTATCCAGCCCTGTTTGGCCTGGGCCTCAGAGCAAATTGAAATAGCGCAAGGTCGTATCGGAAGGATACGGATTGGAAAGGCGGCCGGTCAGCTTGCGGTTGCGAGGCGGGAAGGTACAAGGCCCCGCCGGTGTGTGTAGGGGGGGGATTTTCAGACCGGTTGTGGTTTTGATTGGCCTTGTCGACGTGCGGTGAAATGCACCATCGACGGGGAAGGAGTGGGGCATCAGTTTCGCCCGACCGGAGGGCTGGGCGACGACACAGTGGCGATCATCGAATGCTTGAGTTCCCTACGATCGGCCTTACGGGCGGGATTGCGTGCGGCAAATCGACCGTCATCCGCCTATTGGAGCGGCAAGGGTGTAAGGTGCTCGACGCCGATCAAATTGCTCGAGAGGTGGTGGCTCCCGGAACGCCTGGGTTGGCTGAAGTGCTTCGAGTCTTCGGCCCGGAGGTACAGGACCCCCAAACGGGTGGATTGAATCGGAATGCGATGGCGGACATTGCCTTTGAGGATCCCGCCGCGTTACGGAGGCTGCAGGAGCTCTTACACCCACGAGTCTATGTCCGAATTGCTGAGGAGACTGCCAGACTGCGCCGGCGTGGGCCGGTGGTAGTGGAAGTGCCGCTTTTATTCGAAACCGCTGGCGAGGAAGGGTTTGACCAGGTTTGGGTCGTCGCCTGCTCGCCAGGCATACAGCAAAAACGCGCCTCTTTGAGAGGCTGGGATCAACGAGAATTTTCCCGAAGAAACAAGGCTCAGATGCCGCTTAGCCAGAAGATGGACGCGGCTGACCTCGTTATTTGGAACGAGCTTTCCATGGAATGGTTGAAGCCCCAAATCGATCGAGCCCTTCGGACGTTAGCCTGTCTGAACCAACAACTTGGCGGATGCTGACGGGCTGTTATTGACCAAGGAGGAAGTCCTATGGCCTTTAGAGGCTCCAGGAGAGGACAGAGAAGTCAGGGTGGTGATTCCGAAAAGCAGTGGGATCGCACACGTTCTACGCGCGGATCTGGAAGTCGTCGGCGTAAATACCACGATCGAACCGATGGCGATACCGCCACCGGCGAGAGCATGTTACCGTTCATGGAAGATCGGAAGTCGCCGCAGGAGCCCCTCAACCGCCCCTCGGAACCGGATCGTGACCCATCTCGGCGTCGGGGCGGACGAGGACGAAACAGCGCCAGGCATAGGACGCCAAGAAGGGGAACCGACGCGCCTCAGGGGGGCGATCAAGATCGCAACCGGCCGCGCCCGTCCGGTCCTGATCGAAGGATCGAGGGCGGGGCGCCGCATCAGGCGGCACCTGCGCGCAGGGAGAACACCGATTCCGCCCAAACGCCTCGTATCGAATACAGGCCTGTTGAGGGTGACGAGCCTCGCCGTCCGCGGACCACATCCCGGCGCACGGATCAAAGGGGCGGGCGTAGGCGCAACACGACGGATCGGGGAGGGCGTCAGACCACGATCCCGGCCGGGTCACGTTCCGCACGCACCACACGGTCGACGGAGGACGCAAACAAGGATGGGCGCCCTCGGCGGAGCGTGATGCGTGCCCCCTATGTAAAGGTCCGCAGGCTGAGCAGTGGTGATGGCGTGGAATCTCCGGCCCCCGGCTCGACCGAGGAACTGGATCCGAGGCGGATTTCTGCGGTGGAGAGCGATCAGGGGCACACCGGTTCCCGCCGGCATCGCGCGGGTGCCGAGGTTGTTACGACAGGGGACGATACCTCTTCGGATCTGGACACCACTTTTGATGGGAAGGGGTGGTACACGGTCAACGCGCTTCATCAGATGATGTTCTCCGAGGTCTTGAAGATTGCCAAGGAACTTGGTGTTCCGGACCAGCCTTCGTACCGAAAGGAGCAGGTGATTGAGTCGATCGTCGCAAGGAACAACTCCGTAGAGAACGGCCTGATTTACGGTGAAGGCGTCCTTGATATGACCGGAGAGGGCTATGGTTTTCTGCGATCGGCGTTACGCAACTACCGACCGGACCAGGACGATATCTACGTTTCCGCCTCCCAGGTACGCAGGCTCAACCTGCAATCGGGGGATACGGTATGCGGGTTGATTCGGCCCCCGCGGGCGAAGGAGCGTTATCCGGCGTTGGTCAAGGTGGTCAAGATCAACGATCAGGACCCCAAATACGCCATGGAGCGGACGCCGTTCGACAATCTGACTCCACTCTTCCCGGATCGACGCTATCTGTTGGAGACCGATCGAAAGGAATTTTCGACACGGATTGTGGATATGTTGGCTCCTTTGGGCATGGGGCAGCGCGGACTGATCGTCGCACCTCCCAGGACCGGCAAGACGATCTTGCTCCAGAAGATCGCCACCGCCATCAAGGCGAATGCGCCGGAGACGGTCCTACTGGTCCTCCTGATCGACGAGCGACCTGAGGAGGTGACCGACATGATCAGTCACGTCCCGGGGGAAGTGATTGCGAGTACATTTGACGAGACGCCCGAGCGTCACGCGCAGATCTCGGACCTGATCATCGACAAGGCGCGTCGGCTGGTGGAGTACCATCATGATGTAGTGATCGTGTTGGACAGCATCACGCGCCTGGGCAGGGCCTTCAACACCTTGGCCCCCCAGGGGGGCAAGATCATGTCGGGCGGTGTGGAATCCGCTGCACTACAGAAACCACGGCGCTTTTTCGGATCCGCAAGGAACGTTGAAGAGGGTGGGAGTCTGACGATTGTGGCGACGGCCTTGATTGAGACCGGATCCCGGATGGACGATGTGATTTTTGAGGAGTTCAAGGGAACGGGCAACATGGAGCTCCACCTGGATCGGTATCTTGCGGAGCGACGGATCTTTCCGGCGATCAACATCGACAAGACCGGGACGCGGAAGGAAGAGCTGCTGCTGCATCCCGATGAACTGCGCAAGGTTTGGGCGTTGCGAAAGGGATTGTCGGGCCGTCCGCCCGTGGAGGCCATGCAGCTTCTGCTCAAAAAGGTCGCCGAGACACAGACCAACGCTGAGTTCTTGATGTCTCTGGTGTTGTAGGTAGGTGTCCTGGGAGACCTCACTCGGGAATAGGGAGGCGATAGCGGTCTGCGGTCTGCCGGATCAGGACCTCGATCGTCTCCGCGTTGTCCCCGCGGGCCTGTCTGCCTCTGAGTTCACGCAGAAACGATTCCGCCCAAGCCTGGCGGATCCCGGAATCCCCTGGTTTTGCTTGGACAGGGTCGATCGGAACGAGGAGGTCTCGGGGACCGGACCGGCCCTGGCCCAGTAAGTGCATGGCAAATGATGGCTGGTCCTTAGGGACGCGTCCATAGAGCACGAGTGGAATACCCTCGTACAGGTCTGGCAACAGGCTTGGAAGGACTGCTCCCGGATCGGCTCCGATGATGCGATAGCGCGGTCGGTGCAGGACGGGCCTGCGATAAGCCTGTGTCATTTGGACCAATGCCTGAGGAATCTGCTGGACGGGGACATGGACGGATGAGGCTCCGCGGTTCCAGTAGGCCAGATACGAAATCAATTCGCGGTTTGCGTTGCGCCCGGTCCCCAGGGTGAACACAGAGGTCCCTGCACGGTTGATCCTGCTGATTTGATCGATAATGGACCTGGAATCGCGAACGCCCGAGGTGGGCCGGCCGTCACTGACCAGAAAGACCTGAACGGGTCGAGATGCCTCCGGGTCGATGGCGGCCACAACGGTTTGGAGGCTTCGGAAGACATCGGTCTGTCCGGAGGCGTGGATTCCATCGAGGAAGAGAATGGCATCCCGTCTTCTCTCTGAGTCGATAGCGGAGACCGGTTGGGTGTGGAAGAACTGGGGGTTCGCTTTGAACTGGACCAGGTTCCAAAGCGTTCCTGGTTGAAGGATTTGGAGGGATTGATAGATCCCCTCCGCGGCCATCAAGACGGTTGCTTCCCCCATGCTCCGGGAGCTATCCACAACATACCACACGGTTCTGGGCAGAGGCGGCAGGGGGCGATCCGGGGGATTGAGGATCTGAACTTCGAAATAGATGAAGGGGTCATTTCCTTGGAAGGAGCGAAGTTCGATATCGACAAACGCGTCGATCGGTTCGGGGGCGTTGCCTTCTGCTTCAGGCAGGCCGGGCAACTCGGTGGCCAGGGCGATATCCGGGGCTTGCGGCAGTGTGGCCGTGGGCAGGGAGGGAATCCCGGGTGCGAGATCCGGGAGGTCCGGCGGGAGAACCGGCCGATCCAGACCACTTCCTGCAGCCACGGAGAATTGGGTGAGAGTGGAATCCAGGCCGGACTCTGAATTGATGGAGAGGGCAGATTCGGGGGGTGGTACAGGGCGCTCGGGGATGAGGTCGATGGATGCGGCATCGGGAGGCAGGATGGAGGGATCGAGGGCGAGGATGGGCAGCGGTTCCTGGGTAGGCCCGCCATGGGGATCGGGGAGATCCGGTTCGGTGGAACCCTCCAAGGCGGCCAACGGATCCACGGAAGGCGCCTCGAAGCCCGAAAGAAACCTCGCGAGCTCCTGTTCGGCCGCAAGCGGTGCTTGAAGCATCTGCTCCGGATCTTGTGGTGCCAATGCATCCGCGTGCGTGGGCAATCCGGGTGCAGGCAAATCGGGGGGTGCCACTCGGGGGCGGATGCGCATTACGGACTCCGCCTGTTGGTAGGCAACGGGCTGCATCAGGCGGATTTCGGGTGTAAAAAACACCAGAGCCGCATGTGCGACCAGCGAGAGCAGGAGGGCCGCGCTTGCCGGCCATCGCAGTTCTCGGGTGCCGTGTCGGCGGTTGTCACCGCGCCATGTCCGATCCGCCGCCGTGGGGATGCCCTGGGGTTGCACAACGAACCTCCTATTTGTCCTCCGTGCCTTCCTTGACGCTGCAAAATCGCTGACCTAAGGTACGGATTCTTACACTTTTTGCCACAGGGGAGCCCGACTGGGAAGAAGGATCAGTCGTTTACCACAAGAAAGGCGGTTGCCGTGCATTTCGATGTCCAGGATCAGGGATCGTGCGTGAAGAGGTTGCAGGTGGATGTGCCCGCCGAGGAGCTCGGTGTGAAATTCACCGAGACGGTACGCGAGATCAAAAAAGTTGCGCAGGTTCCCGGATTTCGTCCTGGGCGTGCTCCAGAACAGATGCTTCGCAAGCGGTATCTCTCTGAGATCGCCTCACAGGTTTTTGAGGAACTGGTGAAAGATGCGGTGACGGAGGTCTTGAAGGAAAACGAGTGGGACCTTGCCGCCCAGGTGAAGCTGGAGAACGAGAAGGAGGCGACGGTCCCTGAAGAGGGAAAAGACTATCAATTCGTCCTCCTGTTAGAGGTTCATCCCGAGGTCAACCTCCCAGAATACAAGGGTGTCGAGCTCAAGACCTTCCCTTCGGATCCCACCGATGAAGAGATCGATGGAGCGATTTCGGAGCTTAGGGAGCAG
This sequence comes from uncultured Verrucomicrobiota bacterium, assembly GCA_937875495.1. Classification (GTDB taxonomy): domain Bacteria; phylum Verrucomicrobiota; class CALLYA01; order CALLYA01; family CALLYA01; genus CALLYA01. Next base: position 5,903 of record CALLYA010000135.1, on the reverse strand, counting down.
AGTGCGCGCTTCCACGATATCGAGGGACGTGCCGTTCAGGACGGCGACATGGTGGTGGTTTCCTACCAGGCGACTGCAGCGGATGGGACATCCCTGGAGGAGCTGACCGGTGGGGTTGGGCGTTTGGCTCAAGCGAACGACCTCTGGGTACCGGTGGACGAGCAGGCGCCGGAATTGATACCGGGCCTGAAAACCGCCCTGAAGGGCCTTGCCATTGGCGAGCAGACCAAGGTGGACGTCACCTTCCCCGAAGAATTTCCTGTGGAGTCGATGCGTGGGGTTGCGGCCGTGTACGATGTCACGGTTGTTGGGATTAAGGAAAAGCGCCTGCCTGAGCTGAATGATGAATGGGCCGAGACGCTCCGGATGTCCTCGGTCCAGGGCCTCCGCGACGCGGTCGCATCCGATCTGATGATTCGCAAGGAGAACGCTCGGGAGAGCCACCTTTACGAACAGGCGGTCAAGTATCTGGTCGACAACTCCGTCTTCGAGATTCCGCCGGCGGTCCTGGCTGACGAGACCCGGATTGCAGTCTATGACCTGATCGACCGTACCCGAAAGCGGGGTGCGGATGATGAGTTCATTCGTGAAAAGCAGGACGAGCTCGTCCAGGCGGCGACGCAGCGAGCGATCCAGCAAGCGCGCAGGCAGTATGTCCTGTCCGAGGTAGCCTCTCGCGAGGGGATCGAGCTCGCCACCGACGAGGTCGACGATTTCGTCCGCGAACTCGCGGCTCAGGAGAAGACACCATTCCGGAAATTTTACCAGAAAATGGTCCAAGACGGACGCATTGATCGGGTGAAGGAGTTTCTGCTCACGCAAAAGGCTCTTGAATTTGTCGTGAGCAATGCAAATGTGATCGAGGACGCGGCTGCGGAATAACCGCTGCGTGAGGAGTCGACGGGCTGCCTGTTGGGGAGGCCTCAGGGGGGGCTCCACCGGACGGTGCCTATCCCATGGATTGGTTTTGAAGGATGAGGAACGGCTTTATGGATACTACAACAGCCCAGGTGCTTGTGCCGATGGTGGTCGAGCAGACCGGTCGCGGCGAGCGGGGATATGACATCTTCAGTCGTCTGCTCAAGGACCGGATCGTCTTCTTGGGGACCCCCATCGACGACTCCGTAGCGAATCTGATCATCGCGCAGATGTTGTATCTTGAGATGGATGACCCCGCCAAGGAGATCAGCTTTTACATCAACAGTCCGGGTGGATCGGTGACTGCTGGATTGGCGATTTACGACACCATGCAGTTCCTGAAATGCAAGGTCACCACCTATTGCGTCGGCCAGGCGGCGAGCATGGGTGCGGTCTTGCTCGCGGCAGGATCGGCTGGGAGCCGATATGCATTGCCCAACGCGCGGATCATGATTCACCAGCCTTGGGGGGGTGTTCAGGGGACTGCGTCGGACATTTCGATTCAGGCCCAAGAGATTCTTCGTTTAAAGGATAAGCTGAACAAGATCCTTGCGGACCACACCGGCAAGACCTTGAAGCAATTGGAGAAGGACACCGACCGTGACCGGTTCATGTCGGCCGAGGAGGCCAAGGCCTACAATTTGGTCGACACGGTGGTGCAATCGCGGAAGGAAATGACGGACAAATCCAGCGGCTCCTGATGGAGCTGCGAAGCTCAGTAACAACGCGCGCTCGGGGCCCCTCCCTTAGGAATCGAGGGGCTCGGAGCCTGCTCGAAGAGGACGACGAATCTGGAGGCCCGCCTCCGATCACAGGAAGATCTTGATGTCGAGTTCCAAACAAATCACCTTTTGCAGTTTCTGCGGCAAGTCCCATAGCGACGTCAAAAAACTCGTCGCTGGGCCCAACGTCTTCATATGCAACAACTGCATTGCGGTTTGCCAAGAGATCCTGCAAAGGGAGCTTGCCGAAGAGCGGGCTGAAAAGGCGTTTCAGCTGAAGGTCCCCAAGCCATGGGACATCAAGGCGGAACTGGATCGTTATGTGGTCGGCCAGGAGTCAGTCAAGCGGGCGCTGTCGGTCGCGGTCCACAACCATTACAAGCGGGTACGGGAGAGCATGGAGCCGGGGAGTGGGTTTTCCGGTGAGCGTTCCTTGGCCATGCTCAACGACGAGTATTTGAAGGATGTCCAGATTGAGAAGAGCAACATTCTGTTGCTCGGCCCCACCGGTTCGGGAAAGACACTGTTAGCGCGCACGCTGGCGGAGATCCTGGATGTCCCGTTTTCGATTGCGGATGCCACGACTCTGACGGAAGCGGGCTATGTGGGGGAGGATGTCGAGAACATCATCCTGCGTTTGCTCCAGGCGGCGGACTACGACATCAACCGGGCGGAGATCGGCATCATCTATATTGATGAGATCGACAAGATCGGCCGTCGGACTGAAAACGTGTCGATTACGCGTGACGTTTCCGGGGAAGGTGTACAGCAGGCGCTCCTGAAGATTCTAGAGGGCACCGTGACCAACGTCCCGCCTCAAGGGGGGCGTAAGCATCCGCATCAGGAGTACATTCAGGTCAACACCGAAAACATCCTCTTCATCTGTGGAGGTGCCTTTGTCGGGTTGGACCGACTCATCCGCAAACGGGTTGGCAAGAAGGTTGCCGGGTTCGGTGCGAATCTGAGCGCCCCCTCCATCGCAGGCAGTGAGGAAGACAACGTTCTTTCCATGGTGGAGCCGGAGGATTTGATCCAGTTCGGCATGATTCCGGAATTCATCGGGCGTTTGCCGGTGGTTTCCCACCTGAATCAGCTTCAGGAGCAGGAGTTGGTCAGGGTGCTGACCGAACCGCGCAACAGCATGGTGAAACAGTTCATCAAGCTTTTCGCGATGGAGGGAGTCCAACTCGAATTCAAAAAGGACGCCCTTGCAGCGATTGCCCGACGGGCCATGGAAAAGGGGACAGGCGCTCGCGCCTTGCGTTCGCTGTTGGAGACGATGATGCGTGATATCATGTTCGACCTGCCCTCCCGGGACGACGTCGAGGCATGTGTGATCACGCGGGCGGTGGTGGAGGGCAAGCGACCGCCCACGTTCCGGAAGCGGAACATCGCCTGACGCTGCAATTTGGGTCGTTGATCAAATCAAAAAACCCGCCCGGTCTCGCTTTTGCGAAGATCGGGCGGGTTTTTTGGGGGAATCGGGCGTGGTGTGTCAGGCCTTTGGCCGACCGAGTGCGTGTGCCATGGTCTTGCCCATTTCTGCGGGACTTGCTGCGACCTGAATGCCGGCCTGCTCGAGGGCCTCGATCTTCTCCGAGGCGGTCCCTTTCCCGCCGGAGATGATGGCGCCTGCGTGTCCCATTCTGCGCCCTGGAGGGGCGGTCCGTCCCGCGATAAAGGCTGCGACCGGTTTCTTGAAATGGTTGCGTATGAAATCCGCCGCATCTTCTTCCGCCGTCCCACCGATTTCGCCGATCAGCAGCACGCCTTCGGTTTGGGGGTCCTGCTCGAAGAGCTGCAGAAGGTCGATATAGCCGGTTCCGGGGAGGGGATCACCTCCGATACCGACACAGGTGGACTGACCGATCCCGAGGTTGGAGAGCTGCCACACCGCCTCATAGGTGAGGGTGCCGCTACGGCTGATGACCCCGATCGGGCCGGGCCGATGGATGTAGCCCGGCATGATCCCGATTTTGCAGGCGTTCGGGGTGATGATGCCGGGACAATTCGGTCCGATCAGGCGGGTCGTTGAGCCCTGTAGCACCCGATGGACCTCGATCATGTCGCGCACCGGGATTCCTTCCGTGATGCAGACGACCAGTGCGATCCCGGCATCGGCCGCCTCCAGAATCGCATCGGCGGCGAAGGGGGCGGGGACAAAGATGACGGATGTATCGGCTCCGGTCTGTTGCACGGCTTCCCCAACGGTGTCGAAGACGGGGATGTCTTCCACCTCGGTTCCGCCTTTGCCGGGTGTGACACCGGCGACGACCTGTGTGCCATACTCCTTGCAGTGGTGGGCGTGAAACCTGCCTGCGGAACCGGTGATTCCCTGGACAATGACCTTGGTATTGCGATCGACGAGAATGCTCATGAGGTAAAACGCTGTATGGGATGGGCTGATGAGGGATGGTGGGTGGCGACTCAGGCGGTTTCGGCGGCCTGGACGGCAAGTTGTGCCGCCGCGGACATGCTGTCGCCGGTCTTGATCGGCAGGCCGGATTGCAGCAGTTTTTTACGCCCTTCTTCGACATTGGTGCCTTCGAGCCGGACGATCAGGGGCAGGTTGAGACCGGTATCTGCCACGGCTTGTATGATCCCTTCGGCGATGACGTCGCAGCGCATAATGCCGCCGAAAATATTGACGAAGATGGCCTGCACATTCGGATCGGAGGCCAGGATCTTGAACGCCTCCCGGACCTGATCGGTGGAGGCTCCCCCACCGACGTCGAGGAAATTGGCTGGTGAACCGCCAAAGAGCTTGATGATATCCATCGTCGCCATGGCGAGTCCGGCGCCGTTGACCATACAGCCGATATTGCCATCGAGGCGCACATAGCTCAGGTCGTGTTCGGAGGCAGCGATCTCCTGCGGGTCTTCCTCGCTCAAATCCCGGAGGGCCGCGACCTGTTTGTGCCGGAAGAGGGCGTTGGAATCGAAGTTCATCTTGGCATCGAGCGCCAAGAGCGTGTTCTCCTCGGTAAGGATCAGGGGGTTGATTTCGACGAGAGCGGCATCCAACTCCCAGAAGGCGCGGTACACACCGAGGATCATCGAGGTCCCCTGACGCCAGATTTCGGTGGGGATCTCCAGAGCGCTCAGGACCTTGCGGGCCTGGTAGGGGAGGAGACCGATGGCCGGATCGATTGGGATTCGAATGATCTTATCGGGCGAGGTCTCCGCGACCTCCTCGATGTTCATACCGCCGGCGGCACTCGCCATGAGCATGGGGCAGCGGGTCTTTCGGTCGAGCAGGTTGCTCAGGTAGAGTTCACTTTTGGGAGGGGTTGCGCGTTCGACGAGGACGCGGCCGACCTCTTTGCCCTCGGGGCCGGTCTGATGGGTCACCAGGACCTTCCCGAGCAATTCACTGGTGATGTCCGCGACCTCTTGTGGGCTGGCCGCAAACCGGACGCCTCCGGCTTTGCCGCGACCGCCTGCATGGATCTGGGCCTTGACGACAAACCTGCCGGCGCCAAGGGTGCGTGCGGCGGAGGCTGCTTCGTTTGGGGTGAAGGCCGGTTCGCCATCGGGGACTGGGACCTGGAAGGTTCGCAACAATTCCTTGGCCTGGTATTCGTGAATATTCATAGCTGGGCTGAGCCGATTTTTCGATTTGGGCGGGGGGGCGCAGGACCGGATGCCTGGTGCCCTCGATCTCCGGGCAAAGACTGAGGCCGTGCCCTGGTATGCCCGGCCCGTGGGGGGCAGGACGGAATAGAGGAAAGCATACCATCGGTTGCCATAAATGTGCCAGTCCCAATATCGCGTTGTCTTTCAGCCGGCGCGGGGGGGCGAAAAGGTAGATGACGAAGCAAGAGCGGGCTCGCATGTGCACGCGGCCATGTCGTTCAACCGCCAAGACGCCAAGGACGCCAAGGGGGAGGGGATTCAACCGCCAAGACGCCAAGGACGCCAAGGAGATTGGGGATTTGGGGAGGTGCTGGCACTAGGTAGAGGTCGTCCGAAAAGGTCCATGGCGAAGCACGATCGGGGTCGGGGTCGCTATCGGTCTCGGTATCGAAAGAACGCGGGGTGGGATACGGACATGAGAAACCGGGTATTGGAACCGTGTTGTTTCGATTCTGACACAACTTGGCAGCGAAGTTTGAACGGTCCATGAGGGCCAGAAGCCAACCAGAACAGGAATCGATTCCGATTTCGATTTCGACAGATCGGACGGATCGGACAGATCGGACGGATCGGACAGATCGGACAGATCGGACAGATCGGCAACCCCTCGTACTCCTACTCGTACTC
>CALLYA010000134.1 GCA_937875495.1 uncultured Verrucomicrobiota bacterium | reverse complement strand
GCGCAGAGGCGCAGAGGCGCAGAGGCGCAGAGGAGGGGAATGGCGAGGGGACCATCTGAGCAGTTTGCCGCAACAACCTGGGTCTGCCTAAAACGGTTTATCGACAAGGGTCAGGTGCGAACTATCGCGAGTTGCCTGCACTCTCCTGTTGGCCCTGGTCGTACTCGTACTCCTACTCGAAATCTTACCCGTACACGTACCCGTACACGTACACGTACACGTACCCGCACCCGTACCCGTACACGTACCCGCCCACACTCTCCCAACTTCCAGGGATCTCATTCCATTCCCATCCTCGTGTACGGGAACGTGTACCGCTTCGCTGTGTACGTGTACGTTTCTGGGCCCAACTAAAAAATCAACAAGTATGGATCAGCGCATTGCCCCTACCCACTCCCATGGCCAGGTCGAACACGCCACCGCGTCCTCTGCGGGAGGCTCTCCGGACGGGGAGGACTCGCGCAGAGGCGAGGCGGGGAATGGGAGCGGGGGGGACGAGTACGAGTACGAGTAGGAGGAAGAGGAAGAGGAAGAGGAAGACGAAGGCCCCCCAAAAAAAATGGCTATCGGGGTCGGGGTCGCTATCGGAATCGGGATCGATGGACCACGCGTGGATCAGCACTCACGGTATTCAGACTCCGCAGGCGATTGAGAGCGGCGGCCCATTCGAGGGTGCGGAATCGGACCCAATTCGGGTGTGCCGGGCAGGCGAATGCGTCGAGTCCTTCGCGATCCATCAGATTCTGCAGCTCGTCCATCAGCTCGGCAATCGTGCGCTCATCGCGCATCCAACGCGTTCGCACGTAGTTCAGCGCCTGACCGATCGCGTCGGCTTGGCCGTCCTCGACCAGTTGTTCAACACTGCTGAGATCGATCTCGTCCTGCCCGAACTGGATCGATCGGGTACCGTGTGCGCGGATTTTAACCGCGCGCCGACCATGACTGGGGTCCAGGCTGGCGGCAACCGGAATGCGCGCACTCAACCGGCCGAACCGCGCTCCGCCCTCGGACGCGCGCTCCTGACGATGCTTCAGCGCGATCGCCTTGGCCCGCAGAGTGACATCCTCAACGCAGTAATTGTCCAAAGCGATCACACGGTCGGCGATATCGAAGTAGTCGCCCGAGCCGCCCATCACCAGGATGGTGGATACGCCCAGCTCCTCGTATAGCTGGCGGACCTTGTCGACGAAGGGGGTGATCGGCTCCCTGGCCTTTGCAATCAGCTCCTGCATCCGGTGGTCCCGAATCATGAAGTTGGTCGCGGAGGTGTCCTCGTCCAGGAGCAACAGGTCCGCCCCCGCCTCCAACGCCTCCATGATGTTCGTCGCCTGCGAAGTCGAGCCGCTGGCGTTCTCCGTGTAAAACGCGGTCGTGGGACGCTCCAACGGCAGGTTGTTGATAAACGGACTGATATCGACCCCGGCGACGCTGCGGCCCTCTTCAGCACGGATCTTCATCGCACCCGCATGCGTGACGACCAGCTCACGCCCGTCCCCCGGAACGTGGTTGTAAACCCCGTGTTGGAGCGCCTGCAAAAGCGTCGATTTGCCGTGGAATCCACCCCCGACAATCACGGTCACCCCCGTGGGGATCGCCATGCCGGTCACCCGACCCGCATGCGGCAGGTCGACCTCACGGCGCAACGAGGGCGGGGAAGAAAAGGCGATCGCCTCACTCCGCGGCATCGGGCGCTCATCAATCCCGCTGCGCCGCGGCAAAATCGCGCCGTCGGCCACAAAGGCAACCCACCCCTGTGCGTCAAGCTCTGCGCGCAGATGCTCCGCGTCCTCCGCAGTGTCGATGTGGCGACGAATGTGGTCCGGTTCGAAACAGGCGTACCGCAGGGCCAGATCCGCAATGCGCGGAATGTCATCCAACAGCATCTGCTCGGCCTGAACCCCGGAAATGCGACGGCCGCGCGCGGGCAATCCGATCCAAAACCGCGCCTCCACAAACCCCGAATCGACGACAATCGCTGCGCGCTCCAGGATCGCCTGTCCCACCAATGCACCCTGGATCAAACCACTCTTGCCGCTCCCCCTGCGCGAGCCGAACTCGTCGCAGACCCGGGCGAAGGCACGCGCCAGGTAGTCCCGCAGAGCGACCGCCCGAACCGGATTGGAATAGAGCTCGGACGGAAACCCAGCCCGACGCTGGCCCATCCGAAATCGAACACGCGAAGGCGCGGCAAACGGATCGCCTTGAACATGGTCGAGGAACAGGGTGCGGTCGGCATCGCCATGCCACGCACCAACCAGATCTTTGTAAGCGGGATACCCACGCCCATCGATCCGACGCAGCGCGCGTGCCAAATCCTCCCAGCTCCCCTCGGCAGTTCTCCATTCACGTCTCATCAGACTCCTCAGGCCTGTGGTTCAAAGGTCTCCACGCCGACGGTGCTGCGACGCAAGCGGAACTCGGCGATCAGCGGAGGGCTGCGATACGATCCGTGCCCATGTACGGCCGCAACACCTCCGGCACCAAGATCGTGCCGTCCGCCTGCTGGTAGTTCTCCACCACCGCGATCCAGGCACGGCTGACGGCGATCGCCGTGCCGTTGAGCATGTGCAGAAACTCCGGCTTCGCACCCGGCTCAGGTCGGTAGCGGATCTTCAGTCGGCGCGCCTGGTAATCCGTGCAGTTGGAGGTGCTCGTCACCTCGCCCCACTCGCCGGCCTCGCCACGACCGGGCATCCAGGCCTCGATATCGTATTTCCGATAGGCAGGTCCGCCCAGATCGCCGGTGCAGACGTCCACGACACGATAGGGGATCCCGAGCCCCTGAAAAATCTGCTCCTCCAGGCCGAGGATCCGCTCGTGCATCGCGTCCGATTCGTCCGGCTTCACGAAGGCGAACATCTCTACCTTCGTGAATTGGTGCACCCGATAAAGGCCCTTGGACGCCTTCCCATGCGCCCCGGCCTCGGTCCGAAAACAGTGCGAGACGCCCGCGTAGAGCAGCGGGAGTCGATCCGCCTCCACGATCTCGTCATACAACATCCCGCCCAACGTGATCTCCGCCGTGGCGATCAGGCTGAGTTCGGTGTTTTCGATCGAGTAGATCTGCGTCTCCTGTCCGCGCGGATTGAACCCTGTCCCACTCAATATCTCGTCCCGTGCCAGGTCAGGTGTGCAGACAGGGATGAACCCCTCCTGGGTCAGCAGACGCACAGCGTACTGGGTCAGCGCCAACTCCAGCAGTGCCCCACCACCCTTGAGGAAATAGAACTTCTGTCCGGTCGTCTTGGCGGCGCGTTCGAAATCGAGAATGCCGAGGTCCTCACCGAGTTGAACGTGGTCCCTGGCAGGGAAATCAAAACGCGTGGGCTCCCCGAACTGCCGAATCTGGACGTTGTCTTCATCCGTACGCCCGACCGGTGCATCCGCATGCGTCATGTTCGGGATCTGGCGCTGCAACTCGTCCAGCTCGTCCTGCACGCTCTTGCGCTCCTCCTCGCCCGCCGCGAGATCGCTCTTCAGGTCACGCCCCTCATCCACCAGCGCATGGCGCGCATCCGGATCCAGTTTGCCCTTCATGCGCTGCGCCACATCCTTCTGCCTGCGACGCACCTCCTCGACCTGCTGGATCAGCGCGGATCGCCGAACGGTCAGCTCCATCAGCCGATCCAGATCGACACGCACGCCACGATTGCGGCAATTCTCCCGAACCTCATCGATATGCTCCGTAATATAACGCAGATCCAGCATGGCTCATCTCCCGGACAGCCCCGATGACACCCTTCAAACACGCCCCGCGCATGCTTGGGATACCAGAGAACACAACAAAAGCAGAACCAAACCACGCAGACCCGGGAAAGTCAAAAGGCGGGGCCTCCTGTCCGGTGCCCAGCGGCATCCGCAAACGAGTACCAATGGAATCGGCATCGGGGTCGCTAGAGGCCGTCCGAAAAGGTCTTCGGATCCGGATGGGGAGGTATCCCGCAGAGATCGCAGAGGGCGCAGAGGTGTATTG
>CALLYA010000133.1 GCA_937875495.1 uncultured Verrucomicrobiota bacterium | reverse complement strand
GACCTTTCGTTCTGACCCAAAGGGGTTTTCGGATACCCTCTAGCCAGCCCGGTCTCACTCGTTTTCGGTCGGTTTGCGACTCAGGCGCCAGTTTCCGAACCGCACATATGCCTGGGAGACCTTTGTCCCGTCCAGGAGGGTTTCCACCCGCGCCTCTTTCATCACGTGGAAAGGACCTTCCAATCCGATCCCCACACGGGTGGTCTGAACCAGTTTTCCCATTCCGGGCAGGTCCATCTCCAGCGTCCACTGGCGCGCCATCCAATACCCGTTCAACCGTTGGTAATCCAATTGCAGTTCCATCAAGGAAGGCTCGATCCCGTCCTTCTCAGGTGTCAGCACAACGACTTTCGTGAGCACCCCTTCCGGAGAGAAATGGAACTCTTGGATCGGACTCGGACCTGACACGTGAATTATCGTGTAATCCTCCACGGCCTCCGCCTTGAGGGTGCAGCCGGTGAAATCCACGTTCTCGGTACGCCCATTAAAAAAGAAATCGAGCATATCCTTCGACCACCCCTGCCGCTCGATCATCGCCCCCGCTTGCGGGTCGTCCCAGTAGAGCTCGCCCTTCCCGTGTTCCCACAGGTATTGCGCTCGCGATCCGAGCCGGCCGAAGAAACTCTGTGTCTGGCAATCCATGATCAAAGAACCGGCGTCCACGCCGTCCTGGGCCAGGGAGTATTCCTTTTTCACCCACTCGCCCAGAAACTTACTACTGGTATCATCCCAGATAGCCGGCGCCTTCGTCGGGTCATCGGCCGCCCCTTCGCCGACCGCCTCCTGGGCTACCAACGCGCCCACCGCCAAGCTCATATACCAACCAAGGATGAATTCTACCGCCCGAATTGTGCGCCTCATTGCATCAGACTCCTTCCCGGAGACCGGGTCGTCATCGTGAAATTGTTCAATCCAAACCTCATCGGTTCTCCTTCTGAGACCCCGGTATAGCCTTCTCGCCGATGCGCCTTACCAGCCTGCCCTCCGCCCGCTGTGCCGCCGTGAGATGCGGGGCGTGCGGGTCCGGCTCACCCCCCGCCGGTCTGGCGGGTTTTGGGATCCATGGCGTCACGAAGGCCATCCCCAAGCAGGTTGAAGCTCATCACTGCAAAAACGATCATGCCGCCTGGGAACATGGTAATCCACCAGGCGGAGCGCAAGTACTCACGCCCGTCGTTCACGATATTCCCCCAGGTCGGCGTTGGTGGCGGCACACCCAGCCCCAGGAACGACAGGGACGCCTCAACCAGGATCGTCGATCCGATGGCCAGGGAGCCGTAAACGATCACAGGGGCAAGGCAGTTCGGGATCAGGTGACGCAGCAGTAGAATGCGCGTCGGCAAGCCCATACCCCGCGCCGCCTGGATGAATGCCTGCTCCTTCAGCGAAAGCACCTGGGATCGCACAATGCGCGCGACCCCCATCCAGCCGGTCAGGCCGAGGACGACGACGATCAGGAAGAGGCTCTGGGCGCCGGCGGCACGGAAGAACCCGATGATCGCCAACAGCAACACCAGCCTGGGCAGAGAAAGCAAGAGATCGGTGACCCACATCAGCGCCTGGTCAACCAGGCCGCCGAAATACCCGGAGATTGCACCGATCGCGGTCCCCAATGTCGCCGAGATAGAGACGGCGATAAAGCCGATGGCCAGCGAAATCCGAGCGCCGTACATCACACGGCTGAAGATGTCGCGCCGGAACTCGTCGGTGCCCATCAGATGCCGCCAGCCGGGGGCGGAGAGCTGTCCGCCGACATCGATCAGGAGCGGATTATACGGTGTGATCATCGGCGTGATCAGGGCGAGCAGGATCAGAACAAGGACCAGGTACCCGCCCAATACACCGGCTCGATTGCGGACGAATCTCCGGCGGATCAGCGTCCACTGGCTGACCCCTTCCTGCTTCTTCTGCAGGCGGATATCGCGACCTCCGCGGAGTGCGAAGGCAATGGCGCGCCACCAGAGCAGACACGGCCAGAGGATCAGTGCCCCGAGAGCGATCCAGGGATGCGCTGAAAACTTCGGCGATCCCAAGGGCTCAAACTGTGCATATCCTTGGGCCCCACCCCAGAGTGCCCAGACACAGACGCCCAAAAGCGATAGGAAGCCGCTCCCGTCTAGGATTCGTCCAGCCAGGATATGCCCCAGGCCGGGGCAGAGCAGACCGATCCAACGGCAACCGGGAAATAGCCCGCCGGATGGATTCGCCGCCGGCACTTCTTGTTCTGCTGTGGTACCGCTGCCGTTCATCGCAATCGAATCCTCGGGTCGACAAGTAAGTAAAGAAGGTCCGCAATCAAGTTCCCTCCAACGACCAACAGCGTGTACACAAAGAAACAGGCGATGATCAAGGGGGTATCCTGCTGAAAGATGGCATCTACGATGACCCGTCCCATCCCTGGCCAGCCGAAGATATATTCCACCAGCACACTCCCGCTGAAGAGAAAGGGGAGGTTCAATCCAAACAGGGTGATGATCGGCAGGAGCGCATTGCGCAGGGCATGCCGTGTGATCACCACCCGCTCGGCGGCCCCCTTGGCGCGTGCGGTGCGAACGTAGTCCTTCTGAACCACCTCCAGCATACTCGCCCTGGTGTAGCGCGCGATCCCGGCAGCGCCGGCTATTCCAAGAGCTGCACCGGGGAGGATCATGTGCACCAGACGGTCCCATAGCTGTTCGGTCGGCGTCATCATCGCATGCATCACGGGATCGGTCATGCCTGCGATCGGCAGGGCCTCCATCTTGACGGCGAAGAGGAGGATCAACACCAACGCGAGCCAGAAGGTCGGCATCGAGTAAAAAAACAGCGAGACGACACTCACGATGTTGTCCCACCAGGAGTATTGCCGAACCGCCTGCGACAGACCAAGCAGGACGCCGGTGCCCATCAGGAAGAAGAGGGTCACCAGTGAGAGCTGGATCGTGTTCGGCAGCTTCTCACCGATGATCTCGAAGACGGGACGCTCTTGCGGGATGGAATAGCCGAACTCACCGGACAACAGGTTGGTCAGCATGCGGATGTACTGCACCCCGACCGGTTGATCGAGCCCCCACTTCTCCATGACCATCGCCCGGACCTCCGGCGGCGTCTCCGGTGTGAAGAAACGATCGGTCGCATCCCCGGGCGAGAGCTGAACGAGGATGAAGATCAGCGTAATCACCCCCCACAGCAAGGGTATGGTCAGCAACAGTTTTCTTGTGACATAGACAATCATGAATCCATCCCGTTCGGCTATCCGTATTGCCCAACGCGTGCGCTACGCGGACTTCGGTACCGACCGCCCCCGTAAATCCCGGAGTCGGCCGGTTTGAGGTCAGGAAGCCTATGCGGCCTACGAGCAGCGATGGAGAGCAAGGTCCAGGCCACACCCGTCCCCCACCATCTCTTCAAGGCAGCGCTCTCCTGGTCAACGCTTATACTTTACTTCGTCGGCCGGCACCCACCATTTGTGAAGATTATTGATGGGGGAAAGGATATCGATATCGACATCCTGGAAGCGTTTGTGCACCGCGACGATCTCGTCCATCCAGTACAGGAAGGCATAGGGCTGATCCTGATAAATCAACGCCTGCAGCCGACGCCACATCTCGACCGCCTTCTCGGGGTCAGGCTCCCGCAGCCCCTCCTCGATCAGCAGGTCGACCTCGGGATTGCTGTAAGAGACGAAATTGAACTCGTACTCCGGGCCCGAGTGCCAGATGTTCTTTGGATCCACGAAAAGTCCCGCAGACCACCCGGAGAGGGCGGCCTCAAAGTCTTTCTTACGCAAGCGTTCGAAAAAGGTATTGCTCTCGATCTGCTCAATTCGGCAATCGACGCCAATCTCTTTCAGGCCGGCCTGAATAATCACCGAAGCCTTGGCCCGGCGGGGGTTGCCGCTGTTGGTCATGAGCGTGAAACGGAATGGCTGCCCGTCCTGATCCAGAATGCCGTCGCCATCGTGATCCTCCCAGCCCAGTTGCGCGAGATCGCGCTTGGCCGCGGCAGGATCATACGGCAGACGGGGAATATCGTCGTTGTGAACGTCACAAAGGGCCGGGGTGATCGTGCCGACCGCCGGCCGGCCATACCGCTCGCCGGTGTCTCGACTGGTGAGCAGATCGTTGATCAGCTTATCGACGTCAATCGCCTTGGCCAGGGCGACGCGCACACGCGCATCGCCAAAGAGTCGATTGCGCTTGATGCCGGCTAGGTCCACCTTCGAACCGGTGGTCACCCCCCTGTTCACTGCCTTGTAGTCTTCAGGATCCAGAGGATTCCACGCGATGTAATCCAGAAAACGCCAGCCCCTGCGATGCTGAACAATGTCCGGATGCGTCCGCCGCAAGCGATCCGCATCCGCAATCTGTACCGCCTCCAGGAGGTCGACCTCACCCCGTTCCAACGCCATCAGGCGCGTGGCGTACTCAGGCAGGATGCGAAAGATGATACGCCTCAATTTCGGGGCTTGGTCCGCAGGCCCGGTCCACCGATCATTCGGCTCCAGGACGATCCGCTCGCCACGCGACCAGTCGCCCAGCTTCCAGAGGCCGTTGACCACCGGTTCGCGGTTGAAGACGTTCCCGCGAAGTGTAGCGCGATCCGCGGTCCGCAGGATATGCTCGGGCGCGATCGCCAAGGCGCTGATGTGCGACATCTGCGTCACCGGATCGTAAGCATGCGTGAAATGCCACTCCAGATGCGTGTCGTCAATGACCAATGGGCGCTTGCCGGGAACCATCTGCTGGATGTAGGAGATCCGTGGGCTGGCGACTTTGGGATCTTCCACCAGCTCCATGGTGAAGGCGATGTCCCGCGCGGTGACCTGAACCCCGTCACTCCATTGGATGTCGTCACGCAACTCCATCGAGATCACACGCCCGTCCTCGGACCACTCCCACGACTTCGCCAGGGCGGGCAGCGATTCCAGGCGGCAGTCGAATTGACTGTCCGTCAGCGGATAGTTCAGGTTCGAGATGATCGCACTGTCTGAGGCAGACTGGGAGACCACGCTCAAAAGGGTGTCCGCATCCGACTGATACGCAATCACCAACGTGTCCCGCGGAAACTCATCATTGGAGAAGGCATCAGCGTCGTCTTTGCCTTTGCACCCAACCAGCACCAGTCCTGCCAGCGTGGAAAAGAGAAATCCGCGGATACGCGGTGAGCAACACTGAAAACCGATCATTTCCCTTCAAGCTCCTTCTCCGCCGCGGCACTCTTTTCGCGCAGAAGCTCCAACAGGTGATCCGGACCGCCCTTGGTCATGATCTCCTGGAATTGCGAGCGGAAGTTCGAAATCATGCTGACTCCCTCCACAATGACATCGATGATCATCCATTGCTCCCCCTTCTTCCGGAGTCGGTATTGAACCAAGAACGGCTCACCACCACCGGATCGTAGGATTCGGGTCAGGACGGTGCGGTCCCCGCGCGCCTCTTCCCGTTCTCCGTCGATCACAACCTTCTCATTGTTGAAGGAATCGATGTTCTTGCTGTAGGTGGCCGAGATATGCTTTTTGAATTCGTTGATGAATTCAGCCTGCTGCGCATCGTTGAATTTGCTCCAATTGCGCGCCAGTACGAGACGGGAGACCACATCGAAGTCAACATTGGCATAGACAATCTTTTCGATGTTCGCACGCTTCTCCAACAAGCTGAGGTCTTTGTTCTGGAGCACGTCAATGACCGCGGTGCTGGTCTTGGAGACGATGTCCGACGGCGTGGCGCCCTCTGCCGCGGGCGCCCACGCCAGACAGAGGCCGATGCATGCGACAATACAGCTCCAGATAGGAATCACCTGGGTTGTGAGCTTCGGGATCTGATTATTCGCTTTCATCTGTAGTCTCCTCCTCGTCTTCCTCGAAGAAATAGAGGTCGTCTTCATCTTCATCTTCGAAGAAATATAGGTCATCCTCATCGGTGGCCGGCGCAACGCTCCGAGACTCTGGTCCCGGACGGCTGTCTTTGATCTGCATGCTGCGCCGTTCGAGGTAAGCGCTGCGCAGAGCAATATAGTAATCCAACGACGCCGCCTTCACATTTCTAACCGTATCGAGTAAAAAGGCGCGCTCGTTGATCAAGCCCGCAGCGGTGAACGCATAAGACGCCTCTTTCTCGAACACATAGGGGTATATGTTGGCGAACCCATCCCCGATCCTCCCGGCAAGGTCGCGCGGCGAGGAGGGTCCCCAGAAAGGCAGTACCAGGTATGGCCCGGAAGGCACCCCCCAGACACCCAAGGTCTGGCCGAGGTCCTCAGGCTTGGCCGGAAACCCGAGTTCGGAGGCGGGGTCGAGGACTCCCCCCAGGCCAGCCGTCGAGTTCAGCACGAACCGGCCCATGACCACCAGCGCGGCTTCGCCCTTGCCCTGCAGCAGATTGTTGGCAAAGTCGATGGGCGAGGCGAGGTTCTCTCGAAACCGGGAAAACCCGCGCTGAACGGGGTCCGGCAGGAATAGATCCCAGGCGGAGGCAAGCGGTACCAAGACCCATGTGTCAACCGCGTCGTTGAAGGCGAACATCTTACGGTTGAACGGCTCCCAGGGGTCCACATTCGGCGCTTGCACAGCGGTGTCGGCGGAGGCGACAGAGCCTTCCGGAGACGGCCCGTCGACATCCTGCCCTCCAACGCCGGTCCCGGCCACTGTCGTATCGGCAGTTGTGCTACGTGTCGAGACACATCCCGATAGGCCCAACACCAGCAGCAGCCCAAACACCAAACGCAATCCCTGGAGTGCTTTGATCATATTGCCATCCGCCCCTTTTCTGCCTATTCGGTTTCCGTTCCGGCCCCGTGAATCAGCTTGCCGATCAACCGTTCCAACACAACCGCCGATTCCACAAAGGCAATCTCCTCTCCGCTCTTCAGGAAGTCGATCTCACCACCCGGCATCAGCGAGATGTATCGATCGCCCAGCACTCCGGAGGTGATGATCGAAGCACTGGTGTCCACCGGCAGCTCCAGGCTCCCGTCGACGTCGATCACCACACGCGCACGGAAATCGTCGTTCAAGACGATTTCGGTCACTTGTCCGACCTTCACCCCTGAAATCACAACAGGCGCCCGCGTTTTGAGTCCTGCGATCTCGTCGAAGTTCGCATAGAGACGCAACGGCGTCCCGGTCGAATAGGCGAGCCCGCCGACTCCCAAAGAAAGGAAGACGATCGTCACCAGGGCCGCCAGCACGAAAAGCCCCACAATAAAATCTCGGCATGCAACTCGGTTCATTTGCTCAAACCCCCATCAGTGCCGTCAGAAGATAGTCCACGATCAGTACGCTGACCGACCCCACGACGACCGATGCCGTCGTCGCCCTGCTGACACCCGAGGATGTCGGAGCGCTGGAGTACCCCTCGAATGTTGAAATGACTCCCACCATGCACCCGAATGTGAGTGCCTTGATCAAACTGCTTAAGATGTCGTCCTTGAAGACGATCGCGTTCTGCAAACTGGAGATGTAACTGCCCGGATCCACACCCATGAGCTGGGCGCCGACTAAGTACCCACCACCCAGGCCGAACAAGATGAAAAGCGACGACAGCAGCGGCATCACAAAGAGCATCGCCAGCGCCTTAGGCGTGATGACATAGTGTATCGGGTCCACCGCCATCATCCGCAACCCATCCAGTTGCTCCGTCGCCACCATCGTGCCGATCTCCGCAGTCGTCGACGAGCCTGCGCGACCAATAAACAGCAGGGCGGTCAGGACCGGCCCCAGCTCCCGGAACAGGACTAAGCCCACAGCCGCGCCCAGCGATTCCGTGGCACCGAACCGGACGAGCGTGTTGTACCCCTGCAGCCCCAACACCGCGCCAACCGCGACCCCACTGACACAGATGATCACCAGCGACATCACTCCGACCTTGAAGACCTCGTCGATGAACGGCCGGATGCGTGGCGGCGGACGAAAGACCGCGCGCACAATGAGCCAGGTAAACACCGCTATACGCCCGAGCTCCTCAATGAAACGGGTCGTCTTCGCGCCCAATTCCTGAATCGCATTCACCATGAGCGACTCCAATTCTTCTCTCCGTGAGACCCCTCAATGGACTCCACCTGGAGATCCGGGTCCCCTCCGAAGTCCTCGTGCAGGAACCCGCGCACCCGATCGTCGTCATGCGCCAGGAGTTCCTTGGGCGAACCCGCAACCGTCGCCCCCGGCAGCATGAGCAAGACCTGCTCGGCCATCCTCAGCGTCGACGGGATGTGATGTGAGACCACCACGATCGTGATCGAAAACTCCTCGTTAATACGCATCAACAGCTGCTCAATCCTGCGGATCGAAATCGGATCCAACCCAGAAAACGGCTCGTCGCACAGGAGTATCACCGGTTCCATCATCAGTGCACGCCCCAGCGCGACACGCTTGGTCATCCCCCCCGACAATTGCCCCGGCAACAAATCCTCGACATCATTGAGCCCAACCGCCTCCAAACAGCGCCGGACCCGAGAGGCGATCTCGTCTTCCCCGAGCTTCGTGTGCTCACGCACCGGAAAGGCGAGGTTCTCAAAGACCGTCAGGGAATCAAGCAGAGCTCCCCCCTGAAACATCATGCCGATTCGGCGGCGGACCTGATACAGCTGGCGCTCCTTTAATTGGGTGATGTTCTCTTCGTCCACCCAGACCTGTCCGGAATGGGGACGAACCAATCCCCCGATAATCTTGAGGACCGTGCTCTTGCCGGATCCGCTCCCCCCCAGAATCACGGAGATTTGGCCGCGCGGAAAACAGCTGTTCAGCCCCGTGAACACCTCTCGGCGCCCGAAGGCCATGCTGACATCCTCCAAGCGGATATGGTCGCATTCACCCATCCATTCACCCCTCAACCTAAATTCGATTTTCATCTCAGGCTAGATCGAATACTGTACACCATTAACAGAAACTTTCGACAATACCGATATTTTGGCACGAAACTGCTCGCCCCCCTTCGCGCCGCCCCTGAAGAGATCAAACCATGAAGCCAATCATCGCCCTCAGCCTCACGGTACTCCTATCTGTAACCAACGTTTTTGGCGCCTATTACGCAGTTGTTTCATCCAGCAAAACTGCCGCGGACCCCGAATGGGCCGAGGTGATCGACGAACTTCTCCAGAAGCACGACGGTTTTGCTCTCGCCTACCAGCAAGACCCGGCGGAACTCCGCGCCGCCCTGGCCGAGCGCCGCCCGGAATACACATGTTTCGTCGCCACCCCCGAGGAGGCCTCCCGCGAATTCGTGAGTAAGGTCCACAGCCTCACCCGCACCCTCGACGCCGATCCCTACGGCGATACCATCTGGGGGATCCTGACAGGATTCGATGCCGCCAACGCGCTGCGCATCGCACGTCACAGCGAGCCGTTAAGCGTGCACAACGTCGCTTCCGGGACAGAGTTCGCTATGGAAATGGTGGACCGGGGGATCTGGTTCAGCGAGCTCGAAGCCGGGCTCTACGTCGAAAAAGAGTCAGGAGACAAACCGCGGCGACAATCCGGCCCCGCGGACTCCACCGCAGCGATCGTCGGATGCCTGAACGAACAACGAACAGACCTCTTCATCACCTCCGGGCACGCCACCGAACGCGATTGGATGCTCGGCTTCCGATACAACAACGGCTTCTTCAAGTGCCGTCCCGGGCAACTCTTCGCCATCGACACCCAGAAGCAGACGACCGACATCGTCAGCTCAAACCCCAAGATCTACATGCCGATCGGCAATTGTCTCATGGGACACATCGACAGCCGCGATGCCATGGCACTTGCGTGGATGAATTCGGCCGGCGTCATGCAGATGCTCGGCTACACGGTCCCCACCTGGTACGGCTACGCCGGCTGGGGCTGTCTCGATTACTTTCTCGAACAGCCGGGCCGCTACAGCTTTGCCGAGGCGGTCTTTGCCAATCATCAGGCGCTGCTGCACCGACTCTATACCCATTTCCCCGAAGCGAACGAGGCCACTGCAGCCGACGCCACACTCGCACCCAACGCTGCCGGTCAGAGGGCGGGACTCACCAGCCAAGACGCGCGCGGCCTGGTCTTCGACCGCGATGTCCTGGCCTTTTACGGCGATCCCGCATGGCAGGCGCGCATGGCCCCTGCCCCCCTGCCCTTCGAGCAGAGCCTGACCTACGTCCGCGATGGAGACGCACCCGTGCGATACACCTTCATCATTGCCCCGAACCAAGGGGCGGGCTCCTTTCAAACCGTCAACGACAACGGCAGCCAGCGCGGTGGCCGCCCCTTCTTTGCACGCCTGCCCATCCGAATCGACGCCGTCGAGATCCTCGCAGGCAATGAATACCAACCCATCGTGACCGAAAATTTCATCCTGGTCCCCCGGCCAGGGAAGGAGAGCCCAGCCGAAAGCATCAAGATCCTCTTCCAAGGCAACGTACTCGAACGACTATAGACCCGGGCGAGTTGGTCATACTAAAAATTGGCGATTCCGTTCGGTACACGTTAATTTATTGCAAGCCGTTGGTCCGGCTGCTCCATACCATTCCACACCTCCACCGCAACCAATTCCTTACGGGATTTTACCTCCCCCCCCGAACCTATGAGTGAATTAAGAGAGGAATGCGGAATCGCCGCAGTATACCACCTTCCCAACTCCGGCGAGAGCAAGCTCTGCCCGTCGGATGGGCCCGACTTCACTTCTCGGCTGATTCCCAGAATGCTCCTCGATATGCAGAATCGCGGGCAGTTGGCAGCCGGTATCACCTCCTACCATCCGAGTCACAGCCAGCTGATCGATACCTATAAGGATCTGGGTACCGTCAGTGAGGTCTTCCGCCTGAACCATCGCGCCAAGTTCAACGCGATCATGGAGGAATACTCCGGCCGCGCCGCCATCGGTCACGTACGCTACGCCACCTGCGGCCAAGAGGACCGCAGCTACGCGCAGCCGTTTGAACGCCACCATATTCGCAAACATAAGTGGTTCAGCTTTGCCTTCAACGGTCAGCTGGCCAACTACGGACACCTCCGGGACGAACTCCTCGGTGACCCCAACAACTACCTCTCCCGCGATACCGATACCGAGCTGATCATGCACGTCCTGTGCAAGGCACTCTCCAGGAAGGAAAGCCCCTGCCTGCTCGAGGTCTGCAAGGAGATCTCCCAACGGTTCGATGGTGCCTATAACCTCGTCTTCCTCAATGCCCTCGGTGACATGTTCGTCGCCCGAGACCCGCTCGGCATCAAACCGCTCTGCTACGCAAAAGACGGCCCACTCTTCGCCGCCGCCAGCGAAAGCGTCGCCCTCCTCAACCTCGGCTTCCCGGAAACATCCATTCACTCGCTCGAACCGGGAGAGGTCATCATCATCCAGAACGGCGAGTTCAAGCGGGAGCGCTTCACCGAGAAACGGGAACACGCACACTGCTTCTTCGAGTGGATCTATTTCGCGAATGTCGCCAGCACCCTGGACGATCGCAGCGTGTACCTCTCGCGAAAGGCGCTCGGCGAGGAACTCGCCAAGAACCTCCATCTCGAGGTGGACGACAATACCGTCGTCGTGCCAGTCCCCGATACCAGCAAAGCCGCCGCCGACTCCCTGGCCTACGCACTGCACATCCCCTCCGTCGAGGGACTCATCCGTAACCGCTACACCGGCCGGACCTTCATCGAGGGCAGTTACAGCCGCGCGAAAAAGGCCGAGTCCAAGTACACCCCCCTCCGACAGGTCATGGAGGGCAAGCGCGTCATCCTGGTGGAGGACTCCATCGTCCGCTCCACCACGATGAAGGTCCTGCTCAAACGGATTCGAAACGAGGCCAAGCCCAAAGAGATTCACGTTCGTGTCGCATGTCCGCCCATCATCGCGCCATGTTTCTACGGCATCGACATGTCCACCTTCGAGGAGCTCTTCGCCACTAGGTTTTTGAAGGGCGGGCCGATCACCGACGAGATCCAGGATCAAATGGCGGCCGAGCTCGGCGCCGATTCCCTCAGGTTCCTGCCGATCGAGGCAATCTCACGTGCCATCGGAATGCCCGATACCCACCTATGCCAGGCCTGTATCAACGCAAAGTACCCCACCCCATGCGGGACTGAGCTCTACCACAAGACGCTGGAAAACTACCAGGCCCGCATGTCCCACACCGGGGACAACCCGCCCAAGCCGTTCAAGGTCTGGGAGCGCGTCCCGTAGACGGTTCAGCCGCGCCCTGATCGCATTCAACGGCCTAAGGTGACCCACCCTCCGCCTGACTGCAATCGCACGTCGAGCCGCCGCGTCAGTCGCTCGAGATAGCCTGACGCGGCGCCGTTTTCGAGCTGGCTTGGGGGGGAGGGTCAATGCTCTAATCCCTGCCTTTAGGGGGAGATGAATTAGATTTGCCGTTTCCCACCAACCAGGCCCGTTGCAGACCTCCCCATTCCCCCTCTGCGCCTCTGCGCCTCTGCGCGAGTCCTCCCCATCCGGTGCCGCAGTGCCTTCAGCTATGCCCCGATGGGTTTTTCGGACGACCGCTGGCTCGGCCCAGAAACGTACACGTACACAGCGAAGCGGTACACGTTCACGTACACG
>CALLYA010000132.1 GCA_937875495.1 uncultured Verrucomicrobiota bacterium | reverse complement strand
GTGGAGGAGG
The DNA here is from genome assembly GCA_937875495.1 of uncultured Verrucomicrobiota bacterium. GTDB lineage: Bacteria > Verrucomicrobiota > CALLYA01 > CALLYA01 > CALLYA01 > CALLYA01. The sequence goes on along the minus strand of CALLYA010000132.1, from coordinate 4,407 downwards.
CAGGCCGCTGGGCGCGGCGGCGGGCGGCGATTGGCTGCATGGCGCGTGAGGGTTGGTCGGTCTGGGCGACGGGCCATCACGCGGACGATCGACGCGAGGGCGTGCTGCTTGCGATGCTGCGGGGTGGTGGTCTACGCGGTCTGGCCGGTATGAAGGAAATCGATTCCCGGGATGGGTTTCGGATGGCGCGTCCGCTTTGGTGTGTGGACCGTTCCGCGATTGAGCGGCTGGTGACGGAACGGGGATGGGCATGGCGCGAGGATGCGACCAATGCCGAGACGATCTGGGTTCGCAACTGGCTGAGGGGAAGGCTGTTGCCGGAGCTCGAAGCGGCCGCGCCGGGGACTGCGGAGCGTCTGCTCCGACTGAGCGCACGCGCGACGGCGATAGAGCAGGCGCTGGAGGATGCGGTGGCACGGGAAACGACGGCACCGGCGGACCCGGAGGCAGTGCGCGTATGGGTCCGGTCGCGGTTGGGTGACCGGCGGGTTTGGGGCTGGTCGAGGCGGGCATGGGAGCAACTAATTGGCGGGCTATTGGCTGGTGCGCCCGGCGCCGTCGCGGTTCCCGGGGGACGGGTGCTGTTTGGTGAGCATGGGGTGCAGCTGCGGATGGAGCGTGAGCAGGATCTCCCCCAGATCGACGCCTGGTCTCGGTCGTGGCGTATCCCCGGGTCGGTTGAGATCCCGGAGATCGGGCTCAGGCTGACGGCTGAGTGGGCGGCACCCGGGCGGCGACCAGACCTTCGGCGACGGGCACCGGGGGTGCGTGCGGTGGAAGAACTGATTTGCGGCGAGGCCCTTGGGCTTGCACCGGGAGTTGGTCTCGAGCTGGTGGTCCGCCACTGGCAGGGAGGGGATCGTATGGAGCCGTGGGGGATGTCCCAAGGGCGGAAAAAGCTGCAAGATCTCTTTGTCGACGCTAAGATTCCGGTTGGGGCGAGAGGTTTGATTCCCGTTGTGGCCGTAGGGGATAGGATCGTCTGGGTGGTCGGTTTACGATTTGCGCGTGGGCTGGAATGGCATGAAGGATGCAAAGCGCCCCTGTTGCTTCGCTCGGAGGAGGTTTGCCAAGCAGAAAGCCCAGTGGTATCTTTCCATCTGCCCAAAGACGACACGGAAACCCCCGAGGTTTGAACCTTGCACGCGTGCAATCCGACTGTATCAGAGGCATGATTCGTTTCGCGATCACGGATGAATCAACGAATTGGCGTCTCCTTCGGGATGCGAGCGACCGACTTAGGTAATTGACATTCGCCCATGGACCAAACCCCAAAAAAACAGCGAAACAAACAAAGCGAAGGCCCGGAACCCAAATTTTCCGCCCGGCAGATCGCCATATTCCTCGCACTGCTGATGGTGCCGTCGCTCCTTTACTACGGCAACAAATACAGCCAAAGCTCGGTCAAGGAATTTCAATATTCGGAGTTCAAAACTGCGGTTCGCGAAGGCTGGATCGGGCAGACCGTAATTTCCTCGACGGATTCGGCCTATTCCGTGGCATCGGGCGACATGACGGCGCGTGGGATGGAGGCAACCAACGCGCAGCAATTTTATCTCGTCGTCGGTGGGGAAGGCGAAGATCTCCGGAAGCTGCTCGAGGAATACAACATCCCGTTTGGGTACAAGAAGCCGAGCACGCTCCTTTGGATGGTCTTGGTCAACGTCCTGCCCATTCTGTTGATCATCGGCATCCTCTATTTCCTGTTCATGCGACAGGTGCGCGTGGCGGGAAAGGGTGCAATGAACTTCGGCAAGAGCCGGGCGAAGCTGCTTTCCCGGGAGCGCAACAAGGTGACCTTCATGGATGTTGCCGGCGCGGAAGAGGCGAAGGACGAGCTGAACGAGATCGTGGAGTTCTTGAAGGATCCGAAGAAGTTCCAGCGCTTGGGCGGCCGAATCCCCAAAGGTGTCCTGATGGTGGGCTCGCCGGGCACGGGAAAGACACTGCTGGCCAAGGCGATCGCAGGCGAAGCTGACGTCCCGTTTTTCAGCATCAGCGGTTCGGATTTCGTGGAGATGTTCGTTGGTGTCGGCGCCTCACGTGTCCGCGACATGTTCGAGCAGGCCAAGAAACACGCCCCGTGTCTCATCTTCATTGACGAGATCGACGCGGTCGGGCGCAGCCGTTTCAGTGGGATCGGCGGTGGGCATGACGAGCGGGAACAGACCCTGAATGCGCTCTTAGTGGAGATGGACGGGTTTGAGGTCAATGAGGGCGTGATCATCATCGCCGCAACAAACCGACCTGACGTCTTGGATCGCGCGTTGTTGCGTCCCGGCCGTTTCGACCGGCAGGTGGTGATCGATCTGCCGGATGTCCGCGGTCGGGAAGCGATTTTGAAGGTGCATGCCCGCAAGGTGAAACTGAGTCGGAATGTGAAGCTCTCCGTGATCGCCAAGGGGACACCTGGTTTCAGTGGTGCCGAGCTCGCGAACCTGATCAACGAGGCCGCGCTGTTGGCAGCGCGTGCCAACAAGAAATCGATCGACCAGCACGACATGGAGGAAGCCCGCGACAAGGTGGCCTTTGGTCGGGAGCGCAGGAGCCGGCAACTGGACGTGAAGGACAAGCGTGCCACGGCGATCCATGAGAGCGGGCACGCGATCCTGCAGCATCTGCTGGAGGAAGTGGATCCGATCCACAAGGTGACGATCATTCCCCGCGGCATGTATATGGGCGCCTCTTTCTCCCTCCCGGAGAAGGACCGTTACAACCTGTGGCAGAAGGAAATGCAGGGACTGATCACGGTTGCGTTGGGTGGGCGGGTCGCTGAGCGTATCTTCTTAAACGATATCAGCACCGGCGCCAAGGCGGACATTCTGCAGGCGACGCATTACGCGCACTCCATGGTCTGCGAGTACGGCATGTCGGATAAGCTCGGTCCGGTCGCGCTCGGCGAGAAGGAGGAGCACCTGTTCCTAGCCAGGGAGGTGACCCGTTCCCAAGCCTACAGTGAAGAGACCGCGCGCGCCATCGACGAGGAGGTGCACCGCATCATTTCGGAGTGCAACGAGCGTGCGCACCAGATCCTGACGGAGCATCGCAAAGAGGTGGAGCTGTTGACGGAAGCGCTCTTGGAGTACGAGACGCTCTCGGGTGAAGAGCTGCAAGAACTCTTCGACCACGGCAAGGTGATCAGTCGGAAGAGCCCGCTCTCCGGGGATAAAGACCCAGAGGCGACCGGTGGTGACCAGGGTACGGAAACCGAGGCCAATGCGAAAGATGCCGAAGGGGATACGTTTCCTGCCGGCCCCGGGATTTCGAATCTTCCGGCCAACGCCTGATTCGGTTCCGCGGGTGCTGTGTGCAAAGGCAAGCGGCATTGGCGCAATGTGGTTCGGTTGGGAATATGCGGTTTTATCAGCCGGATGAAGTATGCGGGCTGCCGTGCCGGTGGAGTCGTTTCAGAACGAAGGGGCCCGAATTCATGAGGCTGGAGGCTGGAGAGCGAACAACGCGCAGGATCGGGGTCTGGCGTTGTAGAGATCAGCGGATTGAGTACGGCGCGCGCTCGCTGGTCATGGGGATCGTGAATGTCACGCCGGATTCGTTCTTCGATGGAAATCGGTACGTTCGGCACCAGTCCGCGATCGATCACGCCTGCCGGATGTTGGAGGCGGGGGCGGACCTGATCGATGTGGGTGGGGAGTCGACCCGGCCGGGAGCGGAACGTGTGTCGGTCGAGCAACAGATTGAACGCGTGGCACCGGTGATCGAGGGCGTCCGGACGCGCATGGGGGCTCTGCTATCGGTCGATACGACCCGGGCGGAGGTGGCGCGTGCGGCGCTCGATGCCGGGGCCGTGATCATCAACGACATCAGCGCCTGTCGAGAGGATCCAGCCATGGTCGGCCTCGCACAGCGGGCCGGTGCGGGGCTGGTCCTGATGCACATGCGTGGGACCCCGCTGACAATGCAGCTGGACCCGGTCTATGCGGATGTCGTCTCGGAGGTATTGGAGTTTTTGAAAGCGGCGGGACAGCGGGTGATCGACCAGGGTGTGGAGCCGTCCCAGATATGCATCGACCCGGGGATAGGTTTCGGCAAGACCGTAGAACACAACCTGCTCCTATTGCGTGATCTGCGGCGTTTTGTGGACACGCCTTTTCCGGTTCTTCTTGGGACGAGCAGGAAGTCGTTTCTAGGACGTGTCTTGGGGCGCGAAGTGGAGGATCGGCTGTGGGGTAGCCTTGCGACGGCGGCATGGGCGGCCCAGGCGGGTGTGGCTGTCATCCGGGTGCATGATGTTCCGCAGACGGTGGATGTCGTACGTGTCATGTCCTCGATCCAGCGGGAGAGCTGAGGGGGAACGCGCCGAGAAAAACCGCCAAGGGGGGGAAGGGATTCAACCGCCAAGACGCCAAGGGCGCCAAGGGGGGGGAAGGGATTCAACCGCCAAGACGC
>CALLYA010000131.1 GCA_937875495.1 uncultured Verrucomicrobiota bacterium | reverse complement strand
GGCAAACGGCCGCCGGGAATGGAAATGGAAAGTTGAGGTGAGAAATGAAGAGGAAAATATGGAGACGGATGGCGATCAGCGGTTGTCTGTGGGCGATGCTGGCGCTGGCGGTGGGCGTGGCTCAGGAGGACCCCTTTGCGGGTGGGGGGATGGGGAGCTCAGGCTCTGCCTATGGAAATCAGGGAGGCGGCTACAGCGCGGCCGGTGGGTATGGCGGGGGGGGATCCGCATACGGCGGCGGTTATCCCGGGGCATATGGTGATCCCTTCTCGAGTGGGGGGGGACGCTTGCCCGATCCGGAACTGGAATTCGTGTTGTTCACCGGCGAGGGCCGGACGCGGGTTGAGAGAGGGCTTCGCCGGGACCTGAGAATCATGGCCCACTTACTTGGCAAGCGGCTGGGGCAGATCGATCTGCAATATCGTGGGCCGATGGCGACGGCGGGTCTGCCTATGGCGGGGGGCTGGGAAGAGCGGGGCCGGGTGCGGGTGCTGTATATCGAAGGCTACGGTGTTGTCTTCTCGATGGATGCCTCCTTCCCTCTGGCTGCACCGGAATCGGATGCCACGGCTGGGATGGGGGGCATGGAAGAGTCAGGTCAGGCGGAGGAGGAGTCGGAGTGGGTGCGTGCCCAACGGGAATTGATGGGTGGAGGTCACCCTATGAACGCCCTGCCTGAGGGGCCGGCGTTTGACCGTCAACTCCCGGACCAGCTGGAAGTGCAGTTGTTGGAGGCGTTGAAGAATGCCATCCACCTCGAGCTGCCGTTGGACGACCTGATTGTCATCCAGGTTCGGGGGCCTGTACAGGCTTTGCCGGTTCCAGCTGAAATGATGATGGGACCAGGTGGCGCCGGGTTTGGCATGGGCATGGGGCCTATGCCGGGTATGGCCGAGTCGGCCGGCTCGAACCCCGGCTCCGTGATGGTGTTTCGAGTGCCCTTTTCACGGGTGCACGCCTGGGCTGAGGACGCAGAAATTACGGTTGAGAAGATGGCTGAAGATGTGGAAATCAGCCGCTATATCTGGGACCTGTAATCGCAGCTCGATGTCGTCCGAAAAGCTAGCCGCTTTCCCAATCTGATCTCCCCATCCGGATCCGGAGAGTTTCCCGCAGAGGGCGCGGTGGCGTTTTCGACCTGTCTATGGAGGTGGGTCGGTTCTATGCTCTGCAGCCTACATTTTTGGGGAATTTGTAAACCGTTTCAACAGGCCAAGGCGGTGGTTGATAACTGCTCTGATGGAGCTGCATCCCCCCTCCCGATACTCCTCTGCGCTCTCTGCGCTCTCTGCGGGAGACTCTTCCCATCCGGATCCGGAGAGTTTCCCGCAGAGGGCGCGGTGGCGTTTTCGACCTGTCTATGGAGGTGGGTCGGTTCTATGCTCTGCAGCCTACATTTTTGGGGAATTTTTAGATAAACCGTTTCAACAGGCCAAGGCGGTGGTTGATAACTGCTCTGATGTAGCTGCATCCCCCCTCCTGATACTCCTCTGCGCCCTCTGCGGGAGACTCTTCCCATCCGGATCCGGAGAGTTTCCCGCAGAGGGTGCGGTGGAGTTTTCGGAGGAGTTCCAGCTATTCTTCGGTCTTGTCCTTAGAATCGAGGAGGTCGCTCGGCTCTTTCATCTGTTCCTTGAGTCGGTCCAGCTCCTCTTGCGGGACCTCTGCATCGAGCCATTGGTCGAGGGTCGATTGACGGATCTTGAGAGTGCCGTTGAATTCCTCGGCCTGGATTTCACCGGAGGCGATCATCGCCTGCAGGGCTTCGAGCTTGAGGCCTGCGTAATCGGCTGCCTGCCAGGGTGAGAAGAAGGATTCTTTGGTATAGCTCATGGGGTTTCGACTCCTGATCGTGGTCAAAAGGGCCTGAAGAGGAAAAATGCCAAGTAAGGCGGACCTTGGTTGGAATCGGGGCAAACTTCAAGTCTCTATTCCTCCGGTTCCGGCCTGGTGACCGGAACCGGAGGGCCTGAGGGTCGCTGTGGGTGAAGCTGGAGGGGAGTGATAGAGGACGTTTGGCCTGCTGATGAGCAAAGGGTGGACGGGGTGGACGGGTTTGTGCGGGACAATCACCCTGAAATTGCTGGCCGAGGTCTGATTGGACCAGGGCCTACTCACTCGCTGACCTCCGACCTTCGCGCGGGGGCCTCGGGCCCACCCGCCGCGGCATGTTTCAGTCGTGCCGCGAAACTAGAGATCGGAGGGGCAATGCTGCCCGCTGGGCCTTTGGGCGGTCTTACGGGTGCCGGCCTCGGACGGCTGTGTTGGGGTGTGTGTGGCCTTGCCGTAGAGCCATTTGCGGCAACAGCGTCCGTTCCAATCGCTGCAATGGGAGCAGGAATGGGGTTTCCCGGGAGGGCTGGGGGGGCATGTCGCCATGTTTGGGTGGGTGTTGAGGTTTGGGTTTCCCTTGATTCAGGCCACGGTTGGCTCGAAGTTGGATCCAGACTAAACCTGCTCTTCATTGTTTGTCCAGCCTTTCCGAGAACTGTTTTCATGTCCATTATCAAACCATTTCGCCACCTTGATTGTGGGGACGGAGCGCGCCTGGAGTTGGTCGGTCCGCACCGCTTGGTCCGTCCGGTTCCCACGGCCTTTTGGAGTCCCGGTTTGGATCGTCGTGAATGGGCGCAGGCGGAGGCGCGGTACATCCGCAGCAGCACTGGTGGTGGGGACTGGGACCATTTGGATCGGCTGCCGGAGGCCTTGACGGTGGCGGATGCTGGG
>CALLYA010000130.1 GCA_937875495.1 uncultured Verrucomicrobiota bacterium | reverse complement strand
GATCGGCTGCCGGAGGCCTGGACGGTGGCGTATGCTGGGTTGAATTGGTGGATCAAGCCGACCGGGTTTGGGCATTTGGGGTTATTCCCTGAGCAGGCGGAGAATTGGGCATGGCTGCGCCAACGGGTGGCGGCATTGGGTGGGGCGGAAGCGCGGGTCTTGAATCTATTTGCTTACACGGGTGGGAGCACGTTGTGTTGTGCGCAGGCGGGTGGGGAGGTGACCCACGTGGACGCCTCGCGCGGGATCGTGTCCTGGGCGCGGGAGAACTCGGCTTTGAACGGGTTGGAGGGGGCCCCGATCCGGTGGATTGTGGACGACGTCCTGAAGTTCACCCGCAGGGAGATCCGGCGAGGGGTGAAATACCGCGGGGTGATCCTGGATCCGCCAACATTTGGGCGTGGGAGCAAGGGTGAGGTCTGGAAGATCGAGACGGATCTGCCGGCGTTACTGGGCGACTGTCTTTCGCTCTTGGCGGACGGACCGGCCTTTATCCTATTGAGTTGCCATTCTCCGGGGTTCACGCCCTTGATTCTGCAGGAGGTCTTACGCGGCACGATGCGTCGGGCTGGTGGTCTGTACGAGGCGGGGGAGATGGTGGTCTCGGCGGACGCAGATGGAGGGGTATCGCTTCCGACTGGGACATGGGTACGATGGTGGAGGGCGGATTGATGGGTGGGAGCGAACCAACGGTTCCGGTACCTTCGCCTGATCTGGAGATCACGAGTTTTCAGAATCCGCGGGTGAAGCTGGCGCGTGCCTTACGCGACCGTCGCGATCGCGATCGCGAGGGATTGTTTTTGGTGGAGGGGTATCGTGAGCTGCTTCGTGCGGCGGAGGCGCAGGCGCCTGTGCAGGAGCTCTTTTTTTGTCCCGACTGGTTTCAGGGCTCGAATGAGGGGCGGTTGTTGGCGCGGTGGCGGGAGCTGGGTGCGCGATTGATCCAGGTCCCGGGACCGGTCTTTGAGCGGATGTCGTATCGCGATCGGCCGGAGGGGTTACTCGGGTTATGTGCGCAGGAGCGGATGACCTTGGAGGATCTGCCCCTGAGTGCGAACCCGTTTTTGGTCGTTGCCGAGGCGATCGAGAAGCCGGGGAATTTAGGGACCATTTTGCGATCGGCGGATGCGGCTGGATTGGACGGGGTGATCGTGGCGGATGCCAAGACGGACCTCTTCAATCCCAATGTTGTGCGCGCCAGTATCGGGACCTTGTTCACGGTACCTGCGGTGCAGGTGGAGAGCGTGGTAGCGCAACGCTTTTTGCGGGAGCGAAAGATTCGCTCGTTTGCAGCGACACCTTTTGGCAAGGTGCGGTACACGGATACGGACCTATCGGGTCCCGTGGCGATCGTGATGGGGAGCGAGCAATACGGACTGAGTGATCTTTGGATGCAGGGTGCGGACATGCGGCTCCGGATCCCGATGATGGGCCGTGCGGACTCTTTGAATGTCGCGACTGCGACGACGCTGATGCTGTTTGAGGTCGTCCGCCAGCGCGGCTGGGAAGGGGTTTTACCGGAGGGCATCTTCTGATGGGGCGGATTTGGACTCCTTCGGAAAAGCGCACATGGGGGACTATTTTGCTGCTTTGGGGACTGGTCTGGCTGCGCACGTTCAGTCCCGGCCGGGGGGCGATCTTGATGGCCGCCGGCGTGCTGCTCTGGCTGTCCGCGATCAAGGAGGAGCGAGCGGAACGATAAGGCACAGGGGGAGTACCGATGCGAAAACGACGGATGAATCGGAGCGAGGCAAGGAACCGGGTTGGGCTTCTGGCCGCGGTATGTTTGAGCTGGGGATGGACGTCCGGGCTGGGGCAGTGGGTGTTACCGGACTGGCATTCGCCCGATGAGGTGGAGCATCCGGTGATCGCCTGCACAGGTGAGGAGCTTGCCCGGTTACGGGCGGCGCATCGTGCCAAGGGCTCGCCCGATGCCGCCTTGATACGGGCCTTCGTTCAATCGGCGGAGTCGGTCTTGGACCGGGAGGTGGTCTTCCCGCCCCGTGGCGGGCAGCACAACCAATGGTATCAGTGTGAGCGCTGCCAGATTGGGTTGGAGACAGTGAGTCCCACGCAACACCGCTGTCCGCGGTGCCAGCGGGTCTACAGCGGGCCGCCTTATGACGACGTCGTTTTTTCACGGGTTCACTCGCGCAACATCAACGACGCTGCGAATGCTGCTTGGGCCTATGCGATTACGGACGAGGACCGATTTGCGGACTTTACGGCAAAGGTTTTGAAGGGATATGCGGAGCGCTACCGCGGCTATCCCTACCATTCCAACCGTGCGAACCCGGCGGATCCGAGTCCTTCCGGCGGACACATCGCGGAGCAGACGTTGAACGAGGCGTGGATGATGGCGGTGAAGGTCGCTCCGGCCCTTGATTTGATATGGGGTTCCGAGGTTCTTTCCGAGGAGGATCGAGGACTGATTCGGGAGGGTTTGATTTTGCCGATGCTGGCCAACATCGGCAAATACAAGGCAGGCAAGAGCAACTGGCAGACCTGGCACAACGCGGCCATGGTTTCCGGCGGCGCGGTGATTGGGGAGTGGGAGTATGTGACTCGGGCGTTGAACGATCCGAAAAACGGGTTTGTTTTTCAGATGCGCGAATCGGTGACGCAGGATGGCATGTGGTACGAGAACAGCTGGGGGTATCACTTCTACACCTTGGATGCGCTGGTCCACACCGCGGAGGCGGCGCGCAGGCTTGGTATCGATCTCTGGAGTCATCCGATCCTTAAGAAAATGTTTGTATTACCGACGCAGTACACGATGCCCGGCGGATCGCTGCCGCGGTTTGGGGACGATGTCAATTCTTCGGCCTTACGGGTACCGAATTTGATGGAGCCGGCCTTTGCAGCCTATGGGGACGCGCGCATAGCGGCGGTGTTACCCACGGAACCGAACTGGCACTCGGTGCTGCTTGGCCGGAGGGCGGACGCTCAGCGGAGCGCGACATTTCCGGCGAGAAGCGTGGTCTTCGAGGGGGCGGGCCATGGAATCCTACGCGGCGGCGGGGCGTTCGGGCTCACGACGGCGCAGACATTCGGTCCGTTTGGCGGGTTCCACGGGCATTTCGACAAATTGAGTTTTGTCTTCTTCGCCCTTGGCCAGGAGTTGGGGGTCGACCCCGGTCGTGCGCGGAGTCAGGCCTACCGTCTGCCGATCCACCGGGATTGGTACCGTGCGAGTCTGAGTCACAACGTCGTTTTGGTGGACCGCGCCTCACAGGCCGGGGCGGCTGGTGAGCTCATCTTTTTTGGTGCCGAGGGCGGGTATTCTGCTTTGGCGACACGTTGCAGCGAGGCGTATCCAGGGGTTGAGCATGCGCGGCTTCTCTGTCAGACTCCCAGGTATCTACTGGTGCTTGATTTCCTCACGGCGGAGGGGGAGCGCCAGTTCGATTGGGTCTATCACAATCGCGGGACGGCGGTCCGGAGTTCGTTGGAGACGACCCCTGTGGCCTTCGAGCAGCCGTTTGCCGGGCTGGAGTATTTGGAGGGCCTGCGTGGGGGCGTGGTGAAGGAGGACGTGCAAGTGGAGTTCGTCGGGCCGGCGGTGACCACGCACCTCCACATGCGGGGTGAGGGTGATGATCGGCTCTTTCTGGCGACCGGGCCGGGTGCATCCATTGAGGAGAGGATTCCGATGGTGATGCTATCGCGTCGTGGCTTTCGCACGATGTTTGCATCGGTTCTCGAGCCGGTGCCTGCCGGGCAGGCTTCCGGGCTCAGCGGCTTTACGGTCAAGGAGGTCGGAACGGCGCATCAGGTACGGCTTGATTTCGGTGCGAGGATTGATCGAATCATCTTTGATCAGGGCCGTCGGTTATCGGTTTTTGAAGGAAACGAACAGGTCTTTGGAACCAGCAAATACGACTGACCTGTTTGTGGCGCCCGGTGTGGGCGGATTACAGCGGGTCTTTTGGCGCGGCCATGGCGGGGGAGCTGTGGTCTGTGGTGCGGAGAACCGGCTGCCTGTCACGCGGCGGACGGTCGGGTGTCGGCATCAGGAACGAAACGAAATTATTAGGAGCGATGCCCTTGGTCAGTTTCAAGCAATACGGAATCTTTGCGGAATACCTGGTTCCCTACGTGGATATGAAGGGGGACATCCCTGAGGAGGGGGATTCTGCCGAGTCTTTCTGGTATCCTGACGACCGGGTCCATACGGCCTCTGATTGGGCGGAGTGGGTGCGTCGATCTGAAGCCGCGCTTTTCGAGGTCGAGCAGTTGATCGACGCGTATGAGGTCGGTGCCCTACGCGTCTGTGATCGGTGTGGGCTGCCTTACGACCACCGGGATGACGAGGGGATGTTGGCGTATCGTACTGAGGCGGAACGGATGTGTCTGGCCTGTTGGTCTGGGACCGGTCCGCTTGATTTCCCGGGTACGTATCCGGCCGAAAAGGCGGCGCGCAAGGTTGCTGCCGCCGTTAAGGCGATAGGGGATGGGCGAAGTACGTTTCCGAGAGATCGGTTGATGTTACTGCCCAAGCAGTTTCTCAGGTAGCGCTTGTCCGAAAAGGCGCGCTCGATCCGGCGTCGCATGCGTCGTCTCCAGGCAGTGGTTGCCGATCGGTCGGATTGGTCGGATCGGTCGGATCGGTCGGATCGGTGTCGGATTGGTCGGATTGGTCGGATCGGTCGGATCGGTGTCGGATCGGTGTCGGGGTCGATAGAATCGATTTCGATTCTTGGTCTTCTGAGCCCCCTTCGAACCATGCTGCAGCTTCCGGGTCTTTTCGACCCCGATCTAGTTTCGCCATCTGCCTTTTCGGACGGGCTCTAGGTAGAGGTTGTCCGAAAAGCCCATTGGGGCACAGCTGAAGGCACTGCGGCTCCGGATAGGGAGAACTCGCGCAGAGGCGCTGAGGCGCAGAGGGGGAATGGGGAAGTTTGCTTGTGGGGTTGAGGTGATTCCTGCAACAGGCTTAGTTGGAAACGGTAAATCTAATGAATCTCCCCAATAGGCAGGGTGTAGAGCATTGACCCTCCCCCCAAGCCAGTTCGAAAACGCCACCGCGCCACTGCGCCTCTGCGCGAGGCTTTCCGGATGGGCATGGGGAGGGCAGGTTGGGAAAGCGGATACCTTTTCGGACGGGCTCTAGGTCTGCGCGTGCTCTGTTGTGTGCCGGACGACTCGCGGGGCTATTAGGCCTCTTGCAGAGCTTCTTCGTCATCGGGGCCGGTTTCCAGGTCGAGCAGCATGCCTTCTGTCTGTGTCTCGCTGGCGTTCTGTTTGATCAGGAAGAAAAAGAGGCTCAGGAGCATGAAGACGAAACCGAAGGTACTGATCTGGTAGGTGAAGTTCTTGAAGAACAGGAACCTGGTGACATCTGCATGAGAGAAGTCGCGGTAGATCTGAATGCCGACGGAACCGGTATAGCCGATGGCATCGGCAACATAGATGGCGAACACGGCGGTCCCGGAAGCGCGGGTGGAGGCGATCAAGCGATCGAAGAGGACGGAGCCGAAGGGTACGTATGCGAGGTAGGAGCCGAGGCCGATCAGGATCATCCATGTGACGCCGGAGATGATGTCACGATCCAGAAGCATGGAGGCTGCGCCCATCATTGCGAGGCCGAAGAGCATAATGCTGTAAGCGGCGATCAATCCAAGCCGGTTATTTCGGATGAAGACCAGCAGTGCGAGGGGCACCAGGACCCCGAAGGCGACGGGGAGCTCGGTCCGGGTCAGGATCGCCGGGGCCTGGCTGTACCCGAGTTCGCCGAGGATTTCGACGGCGTAGTTGTCACGGAAATCTCGGTATGCGGTGAGGAAGAAGTAGACGACGAACAGGCTGAGGAGGCCCCAGAGGAAGCTATTGAGGAAGGAGAGCCGATCGTTGTGGTCCATCGGCACGCGTTCGTGTCGGGCCTGGACATCTTCCGGGGTGGGGGGAGGCAGCCGATCGAGCAGCCAGACAAAGAACAGGAAAATGGGAAGGAAGAGCAGGCCGACGGTGGCCGGCATCCAGGATTCGGACATCCCGGAGGCGAGGAGGTTCCTGCCGATATCCTTGACCATCCCGCTGGAGACAATGAAGGAACAGCTCAGCCCGGCCAGGAGCAGTTCGGTATTGCGGCGGCCTTCCAGATACCAAACCACCAAGCCCCAGACCATACCGAGGGGGATACCGTTTATGAAGAGGGCGACAAACTTCCAGCTGCCGGGCAGGAGCGCGGTCAGAAAGAGGGAGCCTTGTGCGAACAGGATCAATGCGACGAGGGTCTTGGCACGGTTTTCGGAGTGGACTTCGGAGCAGACCTTGATGCCGAGGTATTTACTGATTGTGTAGCCAATGATCTGGCTGATGACCAGTGCCGTTTTGAGCTCGAGGTTGGACCCGAAGAAGTATTGGTTTTCGAAAGTCGCTGCTGCAAACGGCTTTCGAAATGCGTACATGCTGAAATAGACGACGAACGAAGTGAGGATCGCGTAGGCGCTGAAGACGGGGGCGGGTGCCTTGCTCAGCCAACGGGTGATCGGATGGGTGGGGACGCTCATGAGGGGGCAATTGTGAGGATTTTGAGGGGAGGAAGGCAGAGTGAGTGGGGGGTGGGGGAATGCAGATCTTTTGGTTTGGCCTGGATCTTGTCGTCGCACAGACTAGAATCGATGGTGAGCTGAAAAGGCAAGTGGGATCGTCTTTTTTTTACCGAAGTGAAATCGAGGGTTAGGGATGTGATCAGTACGGACCAGATGCGTGCGATTTTATCTTCTTTGGACGGGCCGGCAGGGGCTTCGGTCTGTGTTGTGGGTGAAGGGGGACAGGACCATTTTTATCAAGTGGATGGCATTCTGGACGAGCGGGATGTTCGGATGGAGCGGTGGCCGCCCATGGAGCCCACGGGGAGTTACCCTCGTGGGGCGGCGGGGATTGCCCGCCGATTAGCGGAGTTTGGATTGGCGGCGGTCTGGGTGGAGCCGGGGCAGGATGGGCTTGATTGGCTTCCGGACCGGCATTGGCTCTGCAGGTCGGGGGTACCGATGATGCAGCGAGCGGGGTCTGCATTACCGGTGGGCGCAGGACTTTCCGGGACGGAGGCGACTCTTGCCTCTGGGGCGGATTATTGTGTCCTTCTGGAGCCTTTGCCGAAATCGGTCCGCGATTCCTGGGAAAGACGCTTTCGAGGCAATTGCATGGTGATGGAGCTGGAGAATGAGGAGGCCGCGCCGCTGGTAGCGGAGGCGCGAGCTGCGGCGCTGGTTTTGGCGCGACTCAATAGGCTGGAGCCGGCATTGGCGGAGGCGTTGGTGGAGCTGGTGGGTGCGGTGGCGGCATCGACGCGAGCGGGCACGGGGATTTGCTCAGCTGAAATTCGTCGGGCGATGGTCGTCCAGGGGCTGCCGACGTGGGAGGCGAAGGTCCTTGTGCGCGGCGAGGAGCTGCGGAGTTGGCGTGCGGGTATCCGGCGTGCCGGTCGTCGATTAGCGATGGCCAACGGCTGTTTCGACCTGCTTCATCCAGGGCATTTACATCTGCTGCGGCAGGCCGCCGGTTTTGGGGATTACCTCCTGGTGGCGGTCAATTCAGATATTTCGGTCCATGGGCTCAAGGGACCTGGACGACCGATCCAGGACGAACGGCTGAGGGCGGAGGTAATATCCGCCCTCGATTTCGTGTCGGGTGTGACATTGTTCGATGAGGTATCGGTGCTCGAACTGGTAGAGGAGATCCTTCCGGACGTCCTGGTCAAGGGTGGTGACTATCGCAAAGAGGAGGTCGTGGGCTGGCGAGAGGTCGAAGCCGCCGGCGGTCGGGTGGTGACGGTTCCCTTGCGTGCGGGCTTCAGCACGAGCAATCAGGTGGCTCGAATGAAGGGCGAAGGTTGAGGGCTTTCGGCTGGTGGGCGCTGATCCGAGGATGCCCGCAGATGGAGTAGGAAAGAATCGAAATCGAAATCGAAATCGAAATCGGGATCGAAATCGGGATCGGGATCGAAATCGGGATCGGGATCGAAATCGGGATCGGAATCGAGGAAATCGAGGAAATCGAGGAAATCGAGGGAATCGAGGAAATCGGGTGCTTTGGCGTGGAATGTTCGTGTTCAAACGCCCACACAACCGCCACCGCCCCACCGCTCGATTGCTCATCCTCTTAAGCCCAAGCTCCAGCCGCAACG
>CALLYA010000129.1 GCA_937875495.1 uncultured Verrucomicrobiota bacterium | reverse complement strand
GATTTCGATTTCGATTTCGATTTCGATTTCGATTTCGATTTCGATTTCGATTTCAGGCCATGATCTGACTCATCGGCAACCATTTTCTGGGGGGGCGACGCCTGAAGGAGCGGGCCTTTTCGAACGGGCTCTCTTTCGTTTCTCCGCTCGGGGGGCGTGGCGGCTGCCACCGGCCTTGGGTTTCCCGGAGGACCGCGCTCCGTGTCTTACCGGTTTCCTCTTTGCGCCCGGCGAAAAAATCGCCATGGTGGGGAAACGCATTGCAGCTGTACCTGAGAGGTCCGCATTGCGCGGGCGCAAACGAGGTGTTGTCGATGAGTATTCGTGTCTTGGGGGTGATTCCCTCGCGCTATGCCAGCAGCAGGTTTCCGGGCAAGGCCATCCATTCCATTGCGGGCAGACCGTTGGTAGAACATGTCTATCGTCGATGCCTCCAGACCGAGATCCTGGACGAGGTGGTGGTCGCGACCGATGACGAGCGGGTGGCGGAGGTCGTCCGCGGATTCGGCGGGCGGGTGGAGATGACCTCCTCCGCCCACACCTGTGGTACCGAACGGGTGGCGGAGGTCGCCGCACGGCACGATTGCGAGATCGTGGTGAACATCCAGGGGGACGAACCACTGATTCAGCCGGAGATGATCCAGGGGGCGGTCCATGCCTTGATTCAGGACTCCGAGGCCTCGATTTCCACCCTTTCGGTTTCGCTCTCGAACCCGGAGCAGATTTCGGATCCCAACGTGGTCAAAGTGGTTGTGGATTGTCATGGCTACGCGATGTACTTCTCCCGCTGCCCGATCCCGTTTGTCCGCACCGACGGGGGAGAGGGAGGTACACTCCCTGACTATGCGAAGCACGTTGGATTGTACGTGTACCGGAGGGATTACCTGCTGAGGTTTGTCACCATCCCACCGACCCCGCTCGAATCGGCGGAACGGCTGGAGCAGCTGCGCGCGCTGGAGACGGGAGCCCGGATTCGGGTGGTGCGGACAGGGTGGGATTCGATCGGCGTCGACACGCCGGACGATGCTCGGCTGGTGGCTATGTTCTTGGAGCAAGGGTCTGAAGCGTGAAATGGGATCGGGGGGGATTGAGACGATGAAGCACATATTTATTACGGGTGGGGTGGTGAGTTCGCTGGGCAAAGGCCTGACCGCGGCCTCCCTCGGGGCGCTTTTGGAGGCGCGCGGATTGAAGGTGACCATTCAGAAATTCGATCCCTATCTAAACCTCGATCCCGGCACGATGAGTCCGTTTCAACATGGGGAGGTCTACGTTACCGACGACGGGGCGGAGACCGACCTGGATCTCGGCCATTACGAGCGTTTCACCGGCTGCCGCATGACTCGTTGGAACAGCATCACCAGCGGTCAGGTATACGAGCGCGTCCTGGCCAAGGAGCGGAACGGGGAGTATTTGGGGGCGACGGTTCAGGTGATCCCGCATGTGACGGATGAGATTCAGTGGGCATTGCGGCGACTGGCGGAGAAGATTGAGGACTTGGATGTCATCATCACCGAGGTGGGTGGGACGGTGGGAGACATCGAATCCCTCCCCTTTTTGGAGGCCTTGCGTCAGTTCTCTCTGCAGGTACCGGCCCATGATACCATGTTTCTGCATGTGACCCTGGTCCCGTTCATTCGAGCGGCGGGGGAGATCAAGACGAAGCCGACCCAGCACAGCGTGATGAAGTTGCGCGAGATCGGGATTCAGCCGCACGCCATTGTCTGCCGATCGGAGTATCCGCTGGAGAAGGAGGTCCGCAGGAAGATCTCCCTCTTTTGTAATGTCCGGCAGGAGGGGGTGATTGAGGAACTCGACGTCCAGCACACGATTTACGAGTTGCCGCTTCGCCTGCGGCAGGAGGGTTTGGATGAGTTCGTCTGTCGGCATCTGCAGATCGGCCTGGACGCGGTTCCACGCATGGAGGTCTGGGAGGAGATCTATCGCCGCGTTCGTGAGCCGAAGGGGCGGGCCAAGATCGGGGTGGTAGGCAAATACGTGACGCTGCAAGACGCCTACAAGAGCATTGACGAGGCACTGGCGCATGCCGGGATCGCCCAGGAGGTCGAGGTCGAGGTCGTCAAGGTGGATGCCGAGGAGATCGAGCGATCGGGGGCAGCAGGCCAGTTGTCCGGTCTGGACGGGATCTTGGTCCCGGGCGGGTTCGGGGGACGCGGGATTGAGGGCAAGATCGAAGCGGTCCGTTTCGCGCGAGAGCGACGGATTCCATTCTTAGGGATCTGTCTTGGCATGCAGGTTGCCACGATCGAATTTGCCCGACATGTGGCGGGCATGAAGGACGCCAACAGCACCGAATTCGCACCGGGTGTCGCCTACCCGGTGGTGAGTCTGCTGGAAGAACAAAAGCAGGTGCGGCAGAAGGGTGCGACGATGAGGTGTGGATCGTTCCCCTGCCATCTCCAGCCTGATTCCACCGCCCACAAGGCGTACGGACTGGATGTGGTCCACGAGCGTCATCGTCACCGCTACGAATTCAACAATGATTTTATCGACGAACTGACCCGTGCCGGTTTAATCATTGGCGGGACATCCCCCAACCGCCAGTTGGTGGAGCTGATCGAGGTACGAGATCACCCCTGGTTTGTCGGGTGCCAGTTCCATCCGGAATTTCAATCCAAGGCACTCCAGGCGCACCCCCTCTTTTCCAGCTTCGTCGGGACGGCCGCAGAGCTTTGCATGTCGGACAAGACCTGATATCTACAGAGCGAGATGGATATTGGATTGGAATTCACCTGGAACATGGAGGAGTCGGAGCATGTTGGATCAAATACGGCACAAAGGGACCAGGCTGCACAGGTGTGTGTGGCCCTCGCTGCTCCTACTTTTCGCGTCGGCTTCCTCCCTCCTGGGGCAGTTCACGCAATCCGGCATGATCAAGGGTTTTGAGTTCACCGACATCGATCCGGAGACCAACGAGCCCAAGTACACGTTGACCGGGGATGCGCGGTTCGGCAGTGACCCCAATCTGCTGGAACTGTCCGGGGTCGAAGTAGCGATCTTTGACAGCGGGCAGACCAATTTGGTGATGAACACGGCCTCTGCCCGGTTCGACCAGCGCCGCAAGCGTGCGACGACGGACCAAAAGGTGGTCGCGGTCTCGGATGAGGTACGCATTGTAGGCGTTGGAATGGATTGGGATACGGACAGCCAGCGGCTCGAACTCAAGGAGCATGTGGAGATCGAACTTCTGGACACCGGTCCGATCGTCCCGGAGACCGGGGAGACGCCCGTCGATGATCCGGACCGTCCCCGTGGGGAGCAGGATCCGACCATGATCCATGCCCAATCGATGGTCTATGCGATGGCGGACAAAGCGGTCACGCTCTCCGGCGGGGTCACGGTGGAGCAGGGGCTGTCGCGGTTGGAGGCCGCCGCCATGACGATGACGTTGGCCGATGAGGGCCAGCAAGCGCGCACCATCGAGGCGGACGGTGCGGTGACGATCTATCGTGAGGACATTGTCGCTCGAGGGGGGCAGGGTTTCTATGACGTGGAAAGCCGGACTGTGGTTTTGAGTGATCATCCGGTGGTCCATCGAGGGTTGGATCGTCTGGAGTGTGATCGTCTGGAATGGAATGCGGAGGAGTCACGGATGCTGGCATCGGGCCGGCCGCGCCTGATTTTGGCCGACGCAGGGACGGGTACTCTTTTGCCGGACACACAAATGGAGGGTGTTCGGCCGACTCCGGAAGGGGGAACGGCGGCCGAGGAGAAGCCGTCGCGGGGGCCGACCGCGATCGTCTCACGGGAGCTCTCCTTTTTCCCCGACGCCAACCGCGCCGAATTCCGTGGGGACGTGTTGGTGGAAGGCCCCGATTTCCAGCTTGGGGCCGACCAGATGGATGTCTTTTTAGCGAAATCGGACAGCGAGGCGACGGGGGAAGGTGAGGCCGAGGGCTCGAGCCAGCTCGAAAAGGTCGTTGCCTCTGGGTTTGTCGAGTTGACCCAGCCCGGTTGGCGGGCTACGGGCGATCATGCGGAATATGTGGCCGATCCGGGCGGGGTGGTGCTCTCCGGAGACCCGGTGGTCCGCAGCGGTAAGGACATCCTATCGGGCGATGTGATTCGGGTCGATCTGGACCAGAGCGTTCTCCATTGCGGACCGAACGCCCGCCTCTGGATTTCGGATACCGGCAGCTCCCGGACGGCGCTATTGTCGGCCACGGACACCGAGGCCGGCGCTGAGGACGTGTCGTCGGGGAGCGCGGAGGAGCCCGCGGCCAGGCCGATCGAGATCCGATCGAACGCCTTGGAGTTTAGGGTCGCGGAAAACCGGGGACGGTTTACCGGGAATGTTCGGGTGATCAGTGCGGACATCAACATGAACGCGGATCGGATGGACGTTTTGCTGGCGCTGATCCATGCCAAGCGGGTATTGCGTGAGGTGGCCTGTTCGGGCGGGGTCAAGATTGTCCAGGGGGAGCGCTGGGCGACGAGCGAGCGTGCCCGTTACGACGCCTTTGAAGAGAAGGTCGAATTGATCGAGCGACCGCAGTTGGCCGGGACTGATTGGGCGCTCACGGCCCAGAGAATCACCTTCTATCTCAACGACGAGCAGCTCTACGCCGAGCCATCCCCGAGGTTGGTCGCCTATCCCGCGGAGATTCCGGAATGGGTGCGGGAGCATGGTGCTGTGACTGGGGTCCAGGCCGGCACTGTCTCCGAGGGTACCGAGACACCGGAGCCGGTACCTGGGCAGCAACCGACCTGGACTGGGGAAGAGCAGTTGCGGATCGGGGAAGTGCCGGCCGCGCGTCGCTATTGACCTTACTTTCTTTCGAAAACGGTTAGATTATGGAGCTTTTGAGAACTGAGGGATTGATCAAGCGCTACGGTCGTCGAACGGTCGTCAATGGGGTCAACATCGTGGTGGGTGCTGGAGAGGTCGTGGGGCTCCTCGGGCCGAACGGCGCCGGTAAGACGACGACCTTTTCGATGGTCGTAGGGCTGCTGCGGCCGAACCAGGGAAAGGTCGTTTTCCAGGGCCGCGACGTCACGCATTTGCCGATGCACCAACGTGCCCGCATGGGGATGGGATACCTCTCGCAAGAGCCCTCGATTTTTCGGAAATTGACGGTCGAACAGAACGTGATGGCGATCCTTGAGACCTTGTCGCTTTCAGCTCGCGAGCGGCGCTTGCGGCTGAAGGTCCTGCTTCAGGATCTCAAGTTGACGCGGTTGCAAAAGCAGCGTGCTTACACCTTGAGCGGTGGTGAAAAGCGGCGTCTGGAGGTCACCCGCGCGTTGGTGACCGAGCCGAGCTTTCTGATGCTCGATGAACCGTTCAGCGGGGTGGATCCCAAGGCGGTCAACGATGTGCAGGATATCATCGGGGACTTACGCGACCGCGGGCTGGGGATCCTGCTCACCGACCACAACGTGCGTGAGACCCTTTCGATCGTCGATCGGGCTTACATCATCTTTGACGGGCAGGTGATGACGGAGGGGGACAGCGACTTCCTGATTAATGACCCGAAGGCGCGCGAGCTCTATTTGGGTGCGCGTTTCACCATGTGAGAAACGACCTCGCAGGAGCGTTGACCGCTTGATCGTGGAGGAGGGATTCCGTGGAAAAGGTCCAATCGAAGACCGCCTTGAAAGTTCGGGATGTGGTCAAGGCCTCTGAGGGCTACGTGGACTTGGAGCCGTTGGCCGGGATGAACGGCGCGGGGCGACACGTACGCGAGATCACCGTCAATCGTCCGGGTTTGGCCTTGGCCGGGCACTTCCCGTACTTTCCGAACAAGCGTGTGCAGGTGATCGGGAATGCGGAGTCGACCTACCTGAAGTCCCTCTCGCACAGCGAGCGGATTGACCGTATGCGGGCCTTGTTCAAGCGGCATATCCCGTGCCTGATCTATTCTCGTAACCTGCGACCCGATATGGAGATATTGAAGCTTGCCGATCAGGCTCGCACCCCGGTTTTACGCTCTTCAATGATCACCAAGCAGCTGATTAATCGGCTGACCCTTTCCCTGGATCGCCAGGTGGCCCCGCGCGCCCTGGTCCAGGCCGGGATGGTCGACATCCAGGGGTGTGGTGTCATGATCCGCGGCCGGAGTGGTATCGGCAAGAGCGAGTGTATGCTGGCTTTGATCAAGCGTGGTCACAGCCTGGTTTCCGACGATGTAACCCATGTCACGCTCCTGCAGAACGGCGGCCATCCGGAACTGCTGTGCACCTCCGTGGAGCTGACCCGTTTCCACATGGAGGTACGGGGTTTGGGGATCATCAACATCCCCGCGGTATTCGGCATATCGAGTATTCGCGTGGAGAAACGTGTGGATTTGGTTGTTCACCTCAAGGATTGGGCTGCATCCGGGGAGATCGACCGGGTTGGATTGGTCTCCGAGCGATACAACATTCTGGGGGTCGAGGTACCTGAGGTGAGTGTTCCTGTTGCCCCGGGACGTGAAGTTTCTCAGTTGGTCGAGCTTGCAGCCCTGAATCAGAAGCTACGTTCCATGGGCTTTCACGCAGCGCTGGAGTTCGACAAACGGGTGAAGGAGGTATTGAAGAAAGGTTTTCGGCGGGTGAGGACGTTCCGATAGATTTGGACCTGAATCAGGATTTCCATGGCGCGCGATTCATGTTCATGTGATACAATGCACTTCAGTCGTTACCCCGCCATTGGATTTTCCCCTTCTTGAGGACCTGGTTTTTCATGCAATGCTGATGTGTGGCGGGAGGGCGAGGGCGAGCATCGGAACGGTGATGAGGCTATGGCAATCGATTCATCAGAGAACAAAAAGGCTGGCACGGATTCCCGACAAGGGCTGCACCATGCCTTTGACCTGATCTTGGAAAACGAATACGGGCTGCACATCCGTCCGGCTTCGGAGTTCGTCAAGATTGCATCCCAGTATCAGTCCGAGGTTTGGGTGAAAGTCGGCGCCTCCAGCGTAAACGGAAAGAGCCTTCTCGGTTTGATGACCCTCGAAGCGGGGAAGGGCACTCGTCTGTCGGTGGAGGTCACAGGGGACGATGCGCCGGAGGCCATGGAGAAGCTCACCCATTTTCTGAAGCACACCCTCAAAGCCATCGACGAGCAAGGAGAGTAGAATTGGATGCCTCTCAACCTTCATTGCCGAACAATGAAAACCCCGAGAGCGCCTCGTCGGAGATTTACCTTCAAGGGATCCCCGTAAGTCCTGGAATTGCTCGGGGTGAGGTCCTCTTTCTGGAGCCGGGTGAGATCACGGTACCACGGAGGTCGATTCAGCCTGAGGACATTTCGGAAGAGGTCTGCCGTTTGGACGCGGCCCTGCAGGAGACAATCCGGGACTACCGCAGTCTCCAGGAGGGGTTGGAGGAGGGGCTGGAGACCACCACGGCCGCAATCCTGGAGACCCATTCGCTTCTGTTGCAGGATCCTCTTCTGCATCAGGAGATTGAGCGCCTTTTGCAGCTGCAGCTGATCAACGTTGAGGCCGCCTTCTCGATGGTCATGGACAAGCTGCTCAAAGTGCTGGAGAAAAAGAAGGATTCTTACTCACGCGAGCGCACGGCGGATATTCGGGATGTGCGGCGTCGGGTATTGCAAAACCTGCTGGGCGAGAAGAGGCCTTCACTTTCCGAGATCTCCGCCCGAAGGATTCTTGTTGCACCTGACCTAGCCCCCTCCGACACCGCGACCCTTACCCCCGGCGTGGTTCTTGGTTTTGCCACCCAGATGGGCGGGCCGACTTCGCACACCGCGATCGCGGCGCGATCCCTGGGGATTCCGGCGGTCGTCGGACTCGGCGAGCTGAAAGGTCGGATTCAGACTGGGGATACCTTGATCCTGGACGGCTACACCGGCAAGGTGATCGTCAATCCGACCGAGGAAACCTTGCAACGGCTGGGGCAGGTGCAGACCGAGCGGCGTGAGTACGAACATATGCTCGACAAACTGAGCGAGTTGCCGGCCACCACGCGCGACGGTTACAGCATTGAGGTCTCGGCGAACATTGAGCACCCCGCCGAAGTCGAATCGGCCCTGAAGTTTTTTACCGGGGGTGTCGGCCTCTATCGTACCGAGTTTCTCTTCATGGGGCGGGCGGAACCGCCGGATGAGACCGAACAGTATCGGGCCTATCGTGACGTGATCAAACAGATCTCCCCACGCCCGGTAATCCTCAGGACGCTCGATCTGGGGGGGGATAAGTTCTCCTCCTCGGTCTCGATCCCCCAGGAGATGAATCCCTTTCTCGGCTGGCGCGCGATTCGTTTCTGTCTCCAGATGCCACAGATCTTTGAGACCCAGCTGCGGGCGATGTATCGAGCCTCGAAGTTTGGTCCGACGAAGATCATGCTGCCGCTGGTCAGTTCCGTCGATCAGTTGAAAGACGCCCTGGAATTCATGCGGCACGTGCGAGAGAAACTCGTCAAGGAGGGCCGCGAAATCCCGAAGCACGTCCCCGTGGGGGTGATGATCGAAGTCCCCAGCGCGGCTGTCATGGCCCATCTTCTCGCTCCGCTGGTCGACTTCTTCAGCATCGGAACCAACGATCTGATCCAATACACCCTGGCGGTTGACCGTGGGAACCCGCGGATCTCGCATCTCTACGAACCGACGCATCCGGCCATCATCCATCTGGTTCAACGGACCGCGGAAGCCGCGCACTCCAAGGGCATACCGGTCGGCATCTGTGGCGTAATGGGCGGCGATCCGCTGCTGATCCCATTGCTCCTGGGTCTCGGGGTGGACGAGTTCAGTATGACGGTTCGGAGCATGCCCTTCGTCAAGTATGTGATCCGGGCGTGCCGTTTGGATGAGTGTAAGGCCCTGGCCGAGG
This sequence comes from uncultured Verrucomicrobiota bacterium, assembly GCA_937875495.1. Taxonomy (GTDB): domain Bacteria; phylum Verrucomicrobiota; class CALLYA01; order CALLYA01; family CALLYA01; genus CALLYA01. The sequence goes on along the minus strand of CALLYA010000129.1, from coordinate 413 downwards.
ATGCGATGTCGTGCGCGACCGGCAAGGAGGTGCTCGAGTTGGCTTGGGCCTACATGCGGAAGGTCGTTCCTGATTTGGCCAGCTTTTTGCATCGCAATGCAGCCGCCCGTTAGAGGCTGTCCGACAAGGTGGCCGCTTTCCCCATCCGGCCCCGGAGAGCCTCCCGCAGAGGGCGCGGTGGCGTTTTCGACCTGGCCATGGGTTTGGGTAGGTCCAGTGATGTGATCCAAACTTTTTTTGGAGAGAAATCCTACTGACCGGCCAAAGCAGTGGCAGAAAACAGCTTCCATGTATCTGTGGTCCCCCATCCCTATGGTCTTCTGCGTCCTCTGCGATCCCTGCGGGAGTCCTCCCCATTCGGCCCCGGAGAGCCTCCCGCAGAGGGCGCGGTGGCGTTTTCGACCTGGCCATGG
>CALLYA010000128.1 GCA_937875495.1 uncultured Verrucomicrobiota bacterium | reverse complement strand
AGGCTCCCGACCAACACCTGCGGCGGTAAGATCCGAAAGAGACGCGACGAGGGGAAGTGTTCGAATCGGTTCAACGCGCGCTCGACCTCGTCGAGACAGGCCTCGACGCCAGCCACAATGCGGAATTCATCACCCTCGGCATTCGCGGTCGGACAGGTCCGCGCCTCCCAACCTTGTCGCAAGAGTCGCTCGTACCCACGGAACGACCGGCGGGCGCGGACCAGCTGCTCATCAATGCGCTCGTCCAACTCCTCCTTGTGCCGTTCATACTCCGTGAAACGCTGATCGATCGCGGCCAGGTTGGTGGGATGCTCCCGCTCCAGCCGCATCCGCTCCATCTGGAGCCGATACTTCTGGTTGCCTTCCCACGCCTTGACCTTCCGGCGCATTTGCAGCTGACTCGTCCGAAGTCCGCGTTCGATCACGGCCTTTCGCCGCTGATGATTCTCCTGCAGCCGCGCGAGCTCCTGATCCCGGGCGGCGACCGCCGCAGCGACCCCGGCCGCGTGCTCCTGCCGACGGGCGGTCAGACCTGCTTCGTGGGCATCCTCGATGGCCTGCGATTTCTCGGCGTTGTGCCGATCCAGCCGATCGGCGCGTCCCCAGTGTGTGCGTACCGCCGCGCCAAGCTTCTTGATCTCTTCAAAGGTCCGATCCATCCGGTGCCCTTCTCTATTCACAGTCACGTCTGATCTTCGTCATGAGTTCGTCCAAAAGGTCCAGACTCGGGAGCGCTTCCCCAATGCTGGTCATGATCGGAACCAAGTATTCCTTTTCGAAATGTCGACTCTGTTCGTCGCTCCAGAAAGGCTTGACCCTCTCCCATTGCCCCGCCAGTTCGCCAAGGACGACCCCCAACCGCTTGCTGTTGTTCTCGATGAGCATCTCGACCGCGCCCCTCTCCCCTTCCCCGGCTCACGCCGACGGCAACCTCGGAATCAAGAAATCAATCGGTTGGGTCACCAGGACTCTCGTCCGATCCGGGATCGGAGTCGACCGTTCCCCCCGTTCCCTCGCCGGCGCCGGCGACATAGCCGCCCAGGATCTCGATCAGCTCCGCAAGAAACCCGACCGCCCGGGGAATATCGGTCTCGATCGCCGCCCGCGCCTGCGCCGGCTTCTTCAGATGCGGCGCAGCGAAGGTGTCGAATTGCCGGCTCCAGCGCTTGACCGCCCTCAGCTTGGCCTCCGCCTCGTCCACCGCCGCCTGGGCACGGTTCACCTTCGCCTGGTAGAAGGGCGCCGTGGCAACCTCGCCCATACGGGCATTAAACCATTCCTGCCGGGCTAACTCCAGCTTTCGGTTCCGTGCCCGTAGCTCAGCGGTCCAATGCTGCCGACGATCGTCTTCCACCCAGCCCCTGGTCTTGCCCACCTCCATGTTCGCCTCGTCAAGCAAGACCTTCGCCCGCTCCCGAAAGAGAATCAGGCTGTTGCGCAGTTGCGCCAAGGCCTCGACGGAGCCCACATCCGATCGCTGCATCATGCTCTCCCTCACCGCTGCTTGAGGTAGTCCTCAATACGCTGCGCCTTACGCAGCAGAAACGGAACCTGCTTGCCCGCGAACTCGAGAAACCGTTTCAAACCCTTCACGCCGGCCCGAAACTCCTCGGCGAACTTCTCGTGCTCCTGGTCCTCCCAAGTCTCCCCGAGCGCGGAGAATTTGGCCTGGAGGTTGGTCAGGTTCTGCTGAAGCTCGTCGTGAATCCGCCCCAGTTCGTTCGCGAAATTCCGGACATCCTCCGGATCCATGATCGCTTTGGCCATGCAATACCTCCTTTTCCCAAATGTACCACAGTCAGCTCGAATGCCAGCCGACCATCACGGGGTATGGAGATCGATCGTAAAAGGCAAGGCGGTCCGAAGGCCCAACGGCTCGGCCCCGGGCAGGGCTTGGTCCGTGATTTCGATCGCCGTCCCCCGGACTCGGATGTCGAGGATGTGCCGGTGCAGATAGATCCGGTTGATGCGAAGCTCCTCCCACGCCTCGGGCAGGCGCGGATAAAGCTCAGCCCCCTGTGGAGTCGGCCGCATGCCCATAAAACCGTACAGCATCACCTGCGGCACCAGGATCGACTCGAAGAATTCACGGTCCATACCGAGCCCACCCGGGACATTCCCACCTTGCAACGATCCGCGACCGCGGGCGGGGTCGGCGTAATAAGCGCGGTAGCCGCCCTCCGCCTGGACCTTCTCGAACCAGTCGAGGATCTCAACCAAGCGCCCCCAAGCATCGTCGGGGCCGGCTTGCTTCAATCTCGCCATTAGGTCGTGAAACGAGAACCCGAGCACGGCCCCGCCGTCCTGCACCTGATCCCCCCACCCGATCGACTCGGGACTCGACCAGCCCCAGAAATAGTACTCGATGTTGCGCCGGGTCGTGCTGCGGGGACCGAACCGCCAGTGGTAGATGTCAGCACCGGTGGAGGTGTCCCCCTCGACGAGCCGGCGGCCGCTCATCCAGTCGTAAATCGCCCTGGCATGCGCGTCATCGGCGAACCCGTAGTAGACCGCTTCGTTGTTGAGAAAGGTGAAGCCATAGTCATGCAGGTTGCCGTCCAGGTCGACCGTGCCAAAGCGGTCGGTCTCAGGATTCCAAAACCGTTTGTTCCCATAGGCCTTGAGCTCCTGCGCGTGCTCTCTGAGCTCGGCCGGATCGAACGCGTCGTGGCCCAGTGGGATCGCCCACTCGGGGTGCCCTGCGATCGCCTCCTCCAGGTCGGCCATCATTCCAAGCGCGTCATAGAAATAGATCGTCGCCAGTGCGTCTTCACCGCCGAAGGGAAGCAGGTCCCAATAGTTGCTTCCGACCCCGGACCCACGTACGAGTTCCTTGCGACCGTCGATATAGCGGATCCCGCTGCGGCCCTCGTGCCCCGGCCAGGTGGTGTAGACACAATGTCGCGCGCGGGTCTGAAACTCGTCCATCATGAAGTGCATCGCCTTGCGCATCCGTCCGATCTGATCGCGCAAAAAGGCCAGGTCCCGGGTCCAGAGGAAGTAGTGACAGCAACCGCGTACCCAATTGGGGTTGTTGATGTTGTGCCGCGTGTCGGAGGCGGTGTGCAACGCCTTGATCACAACCTGAGCCGCACCGGTGTTGCCGAAACGCAGACGTAGTCCGGTGACGGTTCCGCGCCAGGCGGGATGGCGAAAGACCGGGATCATCGTGCGTTGGTCGCGACCGCCGATGTTAGGGGTGCCTTCGTCCCCCTCCACTTCAAGCCCGCCTACGCCGGAAAAAGCCATTCGACGCTCCGGTCCGAACTCCGGCGCCTGGTCGGTGGTCCATTCGACCCAGCAATCGGTACCCGCCAACCCCTCGGCCCACCAGTTCAGGCGCAACCAGGGGGCCACCCCGGAATCTATGGCGAATGGGGGCGGCGCGATCGACGCGAGCGGTTCTTCTAGGCGTACATGCCAGCCCCGGGTGAGGAGTTCGCCGGGGACCGCGCCTTGAAGGGTCCATTCCTCCGGTGTCGTCAAGGGTGCCTCATACCCGGGGACACCGAGGGGCGCGAAATGCCAGCCGATCCCGCCGGCCTGCGCCCAGAGTGGAAAGGGCCACCCCTCTGAATGCGCGGGGCCGTCATGCTGGTGGGTGTGCACGTATCCGTCGGTGTTCATTCCGCGGCCGGCCAATGCCTTCGCCCAGCGATGGCGCATCCGGTCGAGCTCCCCTTCGGATTCGACCGCCGGCCAGAGCGTGCTCATCGACATCCACTCTTCCCAGAGGGGAATGAGCGGCCCAGCAGGCTCGTAGTGCAACCGGAAGAGGTCGCGCATCAGCCCCATCTCCCGCTCGAAGCCGGGCACTTCAAAGACCGGAAAGCCCTCCGGAGCTTCGGCCTCGGCCGCATGCAGACCCAGTAAAAAGAAGGTTGCGGCGCAGAGGCATCCACCCAACGCGCGACTCCTACGCATCCCATTGCGTGCAATAGCGTTGTACCACATTCCAAACGCCCCCATTTCCAAGGTATGCCCATCCGTTGTTTCGGACTCGGATCAGCGCCGATTCTAAGGCAATGCCCCCCCCAAAACGATCGAAACCGGGTGAGAACGGCAAAAAGGTTGGGAGGTTGGAAGGTTGGAAGGCGGAGGTCCGCTGGGGCTGGAGCTGAAGCTGAAGGAGAGTGCGCGATCGAGCGTTGGGGCGGTGACGGTGCTGTGGACGTTTTGCCCACGAACATTCCAGGCCGAATCACGCTTTTTATCGATACCGATTTTCTCGATTCCCTCGATTTTCTCGATTCCGATTCCGATACCGACCCCGACCCCGATTTCCAGCCTGGGGGTCTCTGGGGGAGACCTCCGGTCATCAGCAGGCTCAACGTTCTCGAGCACGCGATCACGGCCTCACCCACATCGGACCTTCATCTCGCAGCCCGACTTCGCATGCCGCGTTAAACCTGAGACCGACGACGTCCCC
>CALLYA010000127.1 GCA_937875495.1 uncultured Verrucomicrobiota bacterium | reverse complement strand
ATCCTGATGGAGTCGCTGTTCGGGCGCTGGGGCAAGGTTGAAGCGGGGCGGGTATGGGTCTGTGGCCGGGAGTTGCGGCGGTTCGGACCGCGCCATTCGCTGCGGCAGGGGTTGGCGCTGCTGACCAATGACCGGAAGGCATCGGGGCTGGTGTTGCCGATGTCGGTCCTGCACAACATGACGATCGCGTCCCTGCGCAGCATGCTGCGGCGCGGCTGGTTGAACGGCGGGGCGGAACGTGAGGCGGCGGGGCCGTTGGTCGAGCGGCTGCGGATACGGATCCGAGATTTGGAGCAGGAGGTGGCGACGCTGAGTGGTGGCAATCAGCAGAAGGTCCTGCTTGCACGGTGGCTGTTGACCAATCCGCGGGTGTTCATGTTGGATGAGCCGACGCGCGGGGTGGACGTGGGTGCCAAGAGTGAGATTTACGAGTTGATGAACCAGTGGACATCCGAGGGCCGGGGGATCTTGATGATCACATCGGAGCTGCCGGAGCTGATGGCGATGAGCGACCGGATCGTCGTCATGCATCGTGGTCGGATCACGGGGACTTTTGAGGCGGGTGCAGCCACGGAGGCGGCGGTGATGTCGGCGGCGATGGGGGAGACGTTGGCTGAGAAGGAGGCGGGACTTTGAGCAATCGAGTGGAGCGTTGGAAACAGTTTCTGAAATTCCTGGACCCTTACCGAGGGGTATTGGCGCTGCTTGCGGTCTTTATCCTTGGGATCGTCGCCTCCCCGTATGATCTGGCCGGCCGGAACGTCTTTTTAAAGTCGGACGTGCAGTGGGCGTTGCTGCGGATGGTAGCGGAGTACGGGATTCTGGCGGCCGGGATGACGCTGGTGATCCTGACCGGCGGAATCGACCTGAGCGTCGGTTCGGTCTTGGGGATGTCGGGGATGGTCTTTTCGCATCTTCTGATTGTCGCCGAGTGGTCGGCGCCGGCGGCGCTGGCGGTCGGAGTGTTGGCGGGCGGCGCGATGGGCGCTGTGAACGGGGTATTGATCAGCCGGTTCGGGATGCAGCCGTTCGTGGCGACGCTGGCGTCGATGGTGGCGGCGCGTGGGCTCGCGAAATGGGTTTCGGACAGCAAGAAGATCATGACGGAGCTGGAGCTGTTGCCGAACGGCGTGGCGGTGCGGAAGGTGCCGGAGATGTTCGAGGTCTTGGGCGGACGCGTCGGTTCCTCGCCGGTCTTCGTGGTCACGCTGATCATGGTATCGGTGATGGTGCTGGGCTGGTGGCTGCTGCGCAAGACGATGTACGGGCGGTCGCTCTATGCGATCGGCGGGAATGAGGAGGCGGCGAAGTTGTCGGGGCTGCGGGTGGCGTTGAACAAGACGATCGCGTATGCGCTCTGTGGCGGGCTCGCCGGGCTGGCGGGTGTGTTGCACGCGTGCCAGGCGAAGCAGGGCGATCCGGATGCCGGCTCGATGTACGAGCTGGATGCGATCGCGGCGGTGGTGATCGGCGGCACGACGCTGACGGGTGGACGCGGCGGGATGATCTTGACCTTGATCGGCGTGCTGATCATTGGTTACATCGATACGGTATTGAGCATCAACAACGTCCAGTATCCGAAACGCCTGGTCATCAAGGGCACGATCATTGTGATCGCGGTCCTGATTCAGCAGCGCAGACGTCATTGATTGGGGCTGATCCGGATGGGCTGGTTCGAAACGAGAACGGTAGGCGAGCAGGGGGTGCAGTGATGAGTAAGCGGCAATGGAATAGCGGGCTCCGGCGTTGGGGCATGGTGCTGGGATTGGTGGGGGCGCTCGGTCTGCTCTCCGGCTGTGGCCGGAAGGATGGTGTGGATGCCGGCCCGCGGGGGACGGCGGAGAACCCGTGGGTATTCGGGTTCAGCCAGTGCACCCTGAACGAGCCGTGGCGTGTGGAGATGAACCGGCAGGTGCAGTTGGCGGCGGAGAAATATCCGGAGGTCAAGCTGCTGATGGCGAACGCGGAGGACAAGAGCGAGCGCCAGGTGAACGACGTGGAGAATTTTTTGGCGCAGGGCGTGGATCTGATCATCATCAGTCCAAAGGAGGCGGCGCCGCTGACGGATATCGTGGCGAAGGCGTACAAGCAGGGGACGCCGGTGGTGGTCTTGGACCGCAAGGTGCTGGGCGAGGACTACTCCTGCTTCATTGGCGCGAACAACCAGAAGATCGGATATCAGGCCGGGTTGAAGGTGAAGGCATTGTTGGCGGAGGGCGGCAAGGTGGTGGAGCTGACCGGCAACATGAGCTCGACGCCGGGCGAGGAGCGCCAGCGGGGGTTCCGGGAGGCGATCGCGGAGGAGCTGGCCTCGGGGAAGATCGAGATTCTGCATGATGCGGACTGCGACTGGAAGGAAGAGCGTGCGCGTTCGGAGATGGAGGCGGCGCTGGCGGCGAATGAGCGGATTGACCTGGTTTACGGGCACAACGACCCGATGGCGCATGGCGCGTGGTTGGCTGCCTCGCAACAGGACCGGGCGGAGGGGATTCATTTCGTGGGGATCGACGGCCTACCGAACGAGGGTGTGAGCTACGTGCGCGAGGGGATTTTAACCGCGACCTTCGAGTACCCGACGGGGGGAGCGGAGGCGATCGATGCGGGGCTGGCGTTGATGAAGGGGGAGCCGGTGGAGAAGGTAATCACTCTGGGTACAAGGATTTACACCAAGGAGAACGTGTCCGCCGGCGGCGAGGCGATCGATTGATCGTAAGACGGAGGCGACTGGGGTGGGTGAAGAAAAATTTTTTTGCTGATTTTGAAAATTGTCCGGTCCATTTTTCTTGACTGATCACAAATGACTTTCGTAAGACGGTGAGGATGCAATGATTCTTGGAACACCTCTGGTTTCTGAATGGAGCGCAACCGGCTCGGGCCGGAGTGCGGGAGGAGAAGTGTTCGATGCGATGGAATCCAAACGGGGAACAGGATTGGGCGTGAATGGAAGACCGGTGGGCAAAAAAAGAGAAGTTTTTTCTCAAATCGATTGCGAATAGGTGTTGACACACCGGATACTTCCTGAGAGGATTCTATCAAGTTGGCCACACAGTTCGGAAATTTGGAGGCGAGTGGCGAACCAACAGCGTAAGGAGAGGAAATGATGCAGAAAAGTTGGAAATTGGCAATGGGCTGCATCGCAGCGGTAGCTATCATGGCTACCAACGTTCGTGCGCAGGACGAGATTGCCAGCAACGTAGTTGGCTACGTGAAGGTCGCCTTGGAAGCAGGGCAACTATCCCTGCTTGCTCAGCCTTTTGATCAGGTTGATGGGTCGGCCAACACGGTTAATAACGTGCTGGGAACGCAAGTCGGCATTGGAACGAGCGTCTATGTTTATGATGCAGAGGCTGGGACCTATGCGAATGCAGGTCGTAGTGCTCTCGGGTGGACCGCGGCCCTGCCCCTCACCCGGGGATATGGTTTCTGGATTAATTCACCGGCCGCAGTGGAAATCTTGCTCATGGGGCAAGTTCCAGAGGAAGACTCGGTGATGGACGTTGAAGCCGGGTTGGCTCTTTATGGAAACCCTGTGCCAGTTGAGCAGACCATTGCAGACAGTGGTCTTAACGCCGCTCCCATGGGTACATCCATCAACTTCTGGGATGGATCTGGATATGTGAATGTTGGCAAGTCTGCCTTTGGTTGGCCTGCTGGGACAAGCATTGGGATGGCAGAGGGCTTCTGGATGATTGCTCCTTCGGCCTTCCAGTGGACCGAACCTGCTCCCTGAGTTGGACCGGAACCTAGCTCAATAAAGGGGGGAGTGATTGGTGCTTGCCTAAGTGTAATCTTTCGCCCTAATAAAAATCTTGGGGGGAGGATATCCCCATAAAGGCTATGTCCCCCCCTAGGATAATAGAGCGTGGTTCAAGAATCCTTCTCTTTTTCAAAAAAAACAAAGTTCGTGGTTGCGTCGGGAATAAGATCAAGGAATATTTTTATTCGTTCGATTCCGATTCAATCTCGATCTTAATCAAACCGTAATGACTCGTAAGGAGGACTAGTAGTCGTGAAGAAATTATTGCTTCCTGTTATGGCTCTGCTGGTCACAGCCTCGGTCAGCAACGCGGCAATCAACCTGGTATGGAAGTCAGACTTCGGTGTTTTCACTGAAGCCGGTGTTGGTGATGGACTCACCAATATGCTTCCCGCCGGTTCGATCGTGCAGCTGGTGCATGCCGGTGCTGATGGCGTCGCGAATGATCTGAATGCTGGCTCTGCCGATCTGGTTGGTGGAGATGATATGGTCCTTGATCAGCTCACCATTTTACCCACCGATATCGGTGGCGTAATCTATGGTGGAGTTTTCACCAAGGGCCCGATCGTCTATGATACCGTTGGCGCGACCGATTATCTGTTCATCCGTGCCTTCAATGGTTCTGATCTTGCCGCTTTCTCCACCACCGGTGGTTACTATGGCAATGGGCCGTTGCAGACCGGTTGGAATACGGAGTTGGCACCTAACCCGATTCCTCCGCTTCCTGATGAGCTCCGGATGGACAATGGCGTCACCGACATCTACTTCGCTGGTGGCGGCGGATCTGTCATTCCTGAGCCGAGCACTGTCATGCTGGCACTTGCCGGCGCCCTCATGGTTCTCCGCAAACTGCGCAAGTAATTTGTGGAGCACTTGAATTGAGTGCTGAAGCCGGTCGCCTTTCGAGGCGGCCGGCTCTTTTTTTGCCTTGAAGTGTTCATGCCCTTGGCCAAGTCTTGAGCGCATTGAATCGGATGGCGAGCGTCCGCATCCCGTCTTTGTTCACCCTTGCCCATGGAGCGTCGGCCGAAGATGAAGACCTGGACCCCGAGGACCGCGTTGTTGATCACGATGTTGGGGAGCATGCTCTGCACGATCGAGGGTACAGAAGCCGAAGCCGATTCGGCTGAATCGTCTCCCCTGAGGTTCGTCTCATTCGAGCATGTACGGATGGACGACGTGATCTGGCGGCCGCGCATCCGGCAGCTGGTTGATAAGACGCTGCCGCACGCCTTTAAGAACACGGAGGAGGCGCAGACGCGCCTTCGGCTATGCGCCGAGTTCCTGGAGAACGGGACGGGTGAGAAGCCGCGGCCGCACCGGTTCAATACCTCCGACCTCTACAAGGTCATGGAGGGTGCGGCATTGATGATCCAGGCCGAGCCGAACCCGGTCATCGAGGCGGAGATGGACCGGATCATCGACATCATCGCCCGGGCGCAGAAGCCGGACGGCTACCTTTACGTGCCGCACATCACAGGTTCGATCCATGTCGGCGAGATGGGTCTGCGCCCGTACAGCTACGTCATCCACAGTCATGAGCTCTACAACATCGGCCACCTCTACGAGGCGGCGGTGGCCTACGCACGCGCCACCGGCAAAACGAAGCTTCTGGAGGTGGCGGAAAAGAGCGCACAACACGTGAATCGCGCCTTTTTCATCGGCGACCCGGACTACAACGACGGCAACCCGGTGAACCAGGCGCCGGGGCACCAGCAGATCGAGCTCGGCCTGACCAAGCTCTACCTTTACACCGGCAACCGGCTCTATCTCGATATGGCGAAGCGCTTCCTCGATATACGCGGGATCACCTTTATTCCGGACGGGAGCGGGGTCAGCTCGCCGACCTACGCACAGCAGCACAAGCCGGTCGCGGAGCAGACCGAGGCGGTCGGACATGCGGTACGTGCTGCGTACCAGTACGCCGCGATGGCGGAGGTAGACGGACTCCTAGGCACGACCGATTACACCGGTGCGCTGAACGCGATCTGGCACGACATCGTCGATACCAAGATGCACATCACCGGCGGACTCGGTGCTGTGCATGGGATTGAGGGGTTCGGGCCATCGTACGTGTTACCGAACAAGGAGACCTATCTGGAGACGTGTGCCGCGGTCGGGAACGTGTTGTTCAACATGCGGATGTTCCTGAAGTACAGGGACGCGCGCTATGTGGATGTCGCGGAGGTGGCGCTGCTCAACAATTGCCTTTCCGGGATCGGACTCGATGGAACGAGCTTCTTCTATCCGAACCCGCTGGAGGCGGATGCGGGGCATCAGCTGCGCTCCGGCTGGTTTGGGACTGCGTGTTGTCCCTCGAACCTCTCGCGGCTCATTCCACAGGTGTCGGGCTACATGTACGCCGCCACCGGGTCCGATCTCTTTTGTGCGCTTTACGGGAGCAACGAGTCCGAGCTCGCGCTGGAGCGGGGTCGCGTCTCGATCCGGCAGACCACGGAGTATCCTTTTGATGGACGGATTGAGTTGGAATTGAAGCCGGACCAGGAGATGCCGTTTCGGTTGCATGTGCGCATCCCGACCTGGAGCGGGGCGCGATTGGTCCCGGGCGAGCTCTATGCTTACAACAAACCGTCTGAACCGGGGCGGATATCGGTGAATGGCGAGGAGATCACGCCTGTCATGCAGAAGGGATTCGCGGTATTGGAGCGGACCTGGAAGGCGGGGGATCGTGTGGTCTTGGAACTGCCGATGCCAGTGAAAGCGAGCCTGTGTGATGCGCGGGTCGAGGCGAATCGTGGGCGGGTTGCGTTTTCCCGCGGCCCCCTGGTGTTGTGTGCCGAGGGTGCGGATAACGGAGAGCCGGTGCAGCGGTTTCAGGTTGATCCCTCCGCGGCGGCGGCGGAAGCTAAACAGGATTGGTTTGAGTCGGGTGGGCTGACCGGGATTCCGCGGGTCACGCTGACCGCGTTCGAACAGGTCGAGGGCGGACTCCAACCCGCCCGGGTCGTGATGATCCCCTATTATGCGTGGAGCAATCGGGATCAAGGCTCGATGCTGACCTGGATTCCTGTGGTCAATGAGGCGGGTAGCTAGAGGTCGTCCGAAAAGGTAGTCGCTTTTCCAACCTGACCTCCCCATCCCCATCCGGAGAGCCTCCCGCAGAGGGCGCGGTGGCGTTTTCGACCTGGCCAAGGACGTGGGTAGGGTCCATGCTCTGCTCCCTACCGTTTGGGGAATTTTTAGAAATTCCGTTTATGCAAACCAAGGCAGTTACAGAAAACAGCTTCGATGTAGCTGTATTCCCCCCTCCCAATATTCCTCTGCGCCCTCTGCGATCTCTGCGGGAGACTCTCCGGTTGGAAAGCGTTCTGCCGCGGGCAATCCACCGATTAGTCATTGACCTTCTTGAGTGCTTGATCGAGTTGGGTCTGCTGGTCAGAGTCGAGGAATTGGCGCACCTCATTGGCGTTGTTGAGTGCGGCCTTGGCTTCGAGCAGGCGGACCGGATCGTCGCTGCGTGCGAGGAGGGTCCCGAGGTGGTAGTAGAGGGTGGCCTGGGTTTGGGGCGGGAGTGACTCGGCCCCTTCGCACGCCTTACGGAATGCGCTCAGGGCGTCTTCCGGTTTGCCGGATCGATCCAGGATGGAGCCGAGGGTATCGAGCAGGAAGGGATCCTCGGGGGCGAGCTTGAGGCCTTCTCGTGCGGTGACTTCAGCCAGGGGCAGGTCACCCCGTTCGAGGTAGAGGTAGGCGAGGTTGTTCAGGGTACCGGGCTCCTTCTGGAGCAGCACGGCCCGTTGATAGTACTGAATGGCGTCCGCACGTTGGCCGTTCATGAGTGCGATCAGGCCGAGGGCGCGGTAGCCGGTGGGTGAGTTCTTATTGAGGCTGACGAGTTTTTCGGCCCAGGTGCGTGCCTCATCGGTCTGACCTTGGTTCATGCTGAGGGTAACCTTGAGATCGAGGACCCGAGTATCGTTGGGAGCGGCTTGGAGCAAGCGCTCGACCAGCTTGGATGCGCGTTCAGCTTCATCCGGGGTGCCTTTAGCCAGGGCGATCCGTGTGTCGAAGATATCGGCTTCGAAGGGTGCGTAGCCTGCGCGTTTAGCCTTGGCCATGTGGCTGCGCGCCTTGGCGTATTCTTCAGCGGTGAAGGCCATCTGCGCGAGAATCACTTGTGGCAGGGGATCTTGCGGGCGTTCTTCGGCCAACTGGTTGATGGCGGTCAACGAGGCTTCGAAATCGCCCTGTTCCTGGAGCTGCATGGCCTTTGCCAATGTGCGGAGCACGGGTGCGGTGCCGGCTTCGATCCCGGCGAGCACCTCTTCGACCTGGGTGTAGTCGCCGAGGCCGAGGTAGGCACCGGCGAGGCGGATTCGCAGCTGAAGGTTATCGGGGTTGGTTTCGAGGAGGCGTTCCCATTCCTGTCTGGCCTCGTCGGGTGCGCCGGAGACCATGAGGAAGTCGCCGAGCATTGCGGAGAAGTTGTCCTTGCCGAGCTTCGAGACATTGCGTGCGAGTCTGGACGCTGCGATGGCACGGTCTGTATTCCCGAACCGCCGGAAATAGAAACCGGCCATGTGTGCAAAGAGGGTAGGGTCTGAGATGAAGCCGAAGTTGCCGGGCAAGACGAATATGAGGTCCTTCCGTTCGAAGCCGGGCCACCGTTTGAGTTCGCGCTCGAGGGTGTTGCTGAAGCGAAGTCTCAGCGCGGTGAACGCGGCGGAGCCGGCCTTGGGTGTGGAAGTACCAGGCTCGAGTTGGGCGGAGTCATCGGCGGCCTCCAGCATGGCGAGGTTGCCAACGGGCGATGGGTTATCGGGGTAGATCTGGAGCGCCAACTCGAAGGCTTGTTTGGCCTCGGCGATCTTACCGTCCTGGTGGAGAAGGAATCCGATATCGTTGTATGCACGCGAGATATGGCGCAGTGCAGGGAGCCCTACGCCGAGTCCGGCGTAGCGTGCGCGGAGGAGCGGATATCGCTTCTCGGGGAGGCGTGAACGTGGGTTCTCGAGGGTGCCGTCGACCATGGCCTGGGTGACTGAATCGAGCAGGTGATGATTCTGCTGGTAGAGCGTGTTTGCGGCGTGCCAGGCATCAAGGAGTTGTTCTGAGTTGGGTGTTTCCTCGGCCAGGAAGAAGCAGGGGAGGGCGCGGAAATCGAGGCCGGCGGAGAGGATCGCCTCAGGGTCGGCCAGGATGGCGACCGATTGCCGCGTGGGCTCCCGATCGAAGAGGGTCTGGAGCCATTCATCGGGGAGGGTGATCTGATCCTGGGGCCAGTTCACATCGGGGAAACGGCGTCGGAGGAACTCCTGGAAATAGGGGGTATTGAGGTGGTTGATGTTGATGACGTAGGTGTCTTTGCCGGCTGCGAGCAGGGCGTATTGCAGGTAGGTATCGTTCCAGTACGGCGTTGGATCCACCCAGAGGAATTGGGTGGAATCCGGAATGTTCTCCTGCAGACTTTTGGCGAGGTATTCCGCGGCTGAGCAGTGCCTTCTATGGACCCATGGGAAGAATATGCCGAGCATGACCAGCGGCAGGAGAATGCCGAGAAGCATTGGTGCGTAGGCGAAGGCTGCGAGGCGATCGCCGAGCTGCCATTTTCTGCTAATGCCCATGATCCAGTCGGCGATGAGAAATCCGAACCAGATGCTGGTGATCATGATTGGAAAGACCACGACATAGGAGGCGCCGTAGAGGGTCTGCAGGTCAACGGGCCAGGCGAGGAGAAAGAAAGCGCCGATGAGGGTGAAGATACCGCGCAGCACGACCCCGCCGAGCTTGGTCCACGCCTCGGAGGAGGACCGCGGCAGGGCGATGAAGATCCCGAAGGGCAGCAGACAGAAGATGGTGGGCAGGATCCCCATGAACGAGAAGAGCGCGATCTTGATGACGATCCACTGGCCTTGAAGTCCGAAGCGCATGGCTTCGGCGAAGCTCGCCAACAGGTGTGCGTCACGGTAGGGGCTCAGCCAGAGGAAGAGGGGGATGATCAGGAAGCCGGTGCTGCCGAGGGCACCGAAGAAGACGCACTTGAGCAGCTCAGCCCCACGCGTCTCCTCCCATTGTGTGGAGAGGAGCAGCACGAGGACCCCGAATATCGGGAAGAGGCAGAGCATGGTGGGGTAGGAGGACATGCCGAGTCCGTAGAGAAAACAGAAGAGGTATAGCTTGGGCCGACTCTGCCTGCGCATGGCGGAGCGTATGAGGTGCATGCAGACGAGCAGGAAGACGATATGCAGTGCGGTGGGGGTAGCCCGAATCACGTCGAGCCAGAAGGGCGGGTAGAGGCCGAAGCTGAGACCTGCAATGGCGCCGGCGACGAGCATGGGGACTGAAACCACGTTGGCGCCCGCGCCATCCTGCAGCGCGGTCGACTGGTAGCGGATGCTCTCGTAATTGGGTGGGCGCAGACCGGCGGTGAACGCGGCGACGAGTCCGCCGGCGAGTGCGCCGCAGGTGATGGAGACCCAGTGAAGTACAGGCAGGACAGCGGCGACAGATGACTTCCCGACCAGGAATGCGATTCCGAACCAGAGCGGCGCCTTCCTTGGTATTCGCCAATCGAGATGAACGGCGGGGAGGAAGATATCGAAGCCGGCGGTCGGATCTCCGCCCCTCGTTGCAGAGAGGAAATAGACCAGCCAGAGCACCGCGAAAACGGCGCATCCGAGCAAGAGCGTGGGGGCGAGGATGGGCTTGTTGTGCCTGTTCATGTCAAGGTCCAAGAAAAGCGCCCGTTCCGATCCTGTAACCGAACAGGTTGGCCGGGCGCTGATACCATGGGAAGTTTGGGTTTTGATCCACGGCCTGCCGATTGAACAAGAGGGCATCTTGCAGGCAAGCCATGCCCTGCGTCAAGGATTCGATCGAGTAGGCGCTCGAAAATTGCCACGCCCCTTTCCTTGTCCTTGGCTGGAAGAGTCTGCTTCGGATGGCGATCCGCTTCAGTTCCTGGAGATGAGGACCCGATAGAAGCGGCTTGGCGCCTCATCGGCCTCGGAGTAGTGGGCGTCCTGCCCGTCGCCGGGTCGCGCGACGAAGTTGGCGTCGTTGACGTTCTGCCAGGTGGGATCGGAGAGGTCGTTTTTGTATTGAAGGGTGTAGGTTCTGCCCTGGACAGTGGAGAACGAGACGACCGAGTTCTCGACGGGATCGATAAGCAGTGCGAAGACGCTCGCGGACGAGTTGGGATCGGTCCCTGCGACGACCTCTTTGCCGTCGATCATGCCGTCGCCGTCGGAATCGGGATTCTCGGGATCGGTATCGTGCAGCTTGACCTCATCGAGGTCATTGAGGATGTCATCATCGCTGTCCTGGGTGAGCCCGACTTCTGTGATGGACCATGCGTCGAGATAACTGGTGCCTTCGGAGACCTGCTTGAAACCGTTGAGCTGGTTGATGTCGTTGTTCTTGAACCCGAGCGCTTCGGCTTGGCTCTTGCCGTTCAGGAAGAGGTTCCACGATTTGGTCGCGTAATCCTGCTGAATGGAGACGCGGAGCCATTCCGACGCATTGGCTGGCAACTCGGTCGACACCCAGGTCCCTGCTCCGGTGCCGTTGCCATCCAAGGCTTGTACGGCGGAGGAGCCGAAGAAGACCAGGGAACTGCGGGGCGGCATATTATCCAGAGGCGGTGGTGCATCGGACCCGGCGGTTTTGACCCAGCCGTCGATCCAGACCTCGGTGTGCGACGCGGACAAGGCGATATCGATGGCCGAGTTCTCCCCGATCTCGACGGCCTGGACCCCTTCGAAAGCAACGGCGGACTGCACGGCGGCGGATCCCTCGACGGCCCAGCTGTTTTGGCCGTTCAGGTTCCCCAGGGTGTAGTCAGGGGCCTCAAAACCGGTTATATAGGGAGAGGACTGTGCCGCCTGAAGAGGGAGGCTTGAGGTGATGCCGCCCAGACAAACGGCGAGCATAAGCGCACCGGCGGAGCGCTTGATATTGGATTCGCTCTTCATTTGCGGTAGTTTCCTTATCTTTTGGACCCGGTGAATAATCCGGATGGGTGAGAACTGATTGGACTCCGTTTGGACAACGGCATCCCATCGGACGTATTTCCAGGGGGGAACGGCCCTCGACTGGGCGTCCATCCCAAATCCGAGATCCGACCTCTCTCATCATTCCTTTATGGGCAGGGGCAGTCAAGCAGAAATTGAAGGAGCGCATGCTGTGAGCAGTTTTTTTGGGCGGATGTTTCGGATTTCGACCTGGGGAGAATCCCACGGTGGCGCGGTCGGTGTGGTCATTGACGGCTGTCCGCCGCGCATGCAGCTCGATCTCGAAGCGATTCAGCGCGATTTGGATCGGAGGCGTCCCGGCCAGAGCAAGATCACGACGCAGCGGCGGGAAAGCGATGAGGTCCAGATCCTGAGTGGTGTGTTCGAGGGAAAGACGCTGGGTACCCCGATCCTCATGCTGGTGCAGAATACGGATGCACGACCGCATGCGTATGACGAGATGAGGGACAAGTTCCGGCCATCGCATGCGGACTACACTTACATGGCCAAGTACGGCATTCGGAACTGGCAGGGCGGCGGGCGCTCGAGTGCGCGCGAGACGATTGCCAGGGTGGCTGCCGGAGCGGTTGCCAAGCAGTTGTTGCGGGAGTGGGCGGGTATCGAGGTCTTGGCGTGTGTGGAGCAGATCCACCACCTCAAGGCGGAGATCGATCCTGACGGTTTTACGAGTGCGCAGGTGGAGTCGAACATTGTGCGCTGTCCTGTGCCTGCGATTGCCGAGGAGATGGTGACCGAGGTCGACAACGCCCGTCGGCGCGGCGATTCGGTGGGCGGGATCGTACTCTGCACCGCGCGCGGCGTGCCGGCGGGCTTGGGTGATCCGGTCTTCGACAAGCTAGATGCCACGTTGTCGCACGCCTGCATGTCGATCCCGGCCACCCGCGGCATCGAATTCGGTTCCGGGTTTTCCAGCATTTTGATGACCGGCATCGAGCACAACGACGCGTTTGAGATGCGGGAGGGCCGAATCCGGACCCGGACCAACCGATCCGGTGGGATTCAGGGTGGCATCAGCAACGGTGAGACGATCTATTTCCGGGTTGCGTTCAAGCCGACGGCCACGGTGATGGTACCGCAGGACACGGTCTCAGAGGCGATGGAGGAGACGGTGTTGCAGGGCCGTGGGCGCCACGACCCCTGTGTATTGCCGAGAGCGGTCCCGATCGTGGAAGCGATGACCGCGCTCACCCTGGCCGACCACCTCCTGATCGGGCGAGCCGGTGGCCAGTGGGGGCGGTAGCTCCGCAGATGAAGTGGGGAAATCGGGGTCGGGGTCGGTATCGGAATCGGGATCGATGGAAATCGAGGGAATCGATTAAATCGAATAAATCGAATAAATCGATTCAATCGAGATTCGGCGTGGGAAGCTCGTGTGCAAGCCTTCATGAGACCGACCCCAACCCCAACCCTGACCCCGGCCCCGATTCGCTGTCTACTTCTGCTGCGGAGGGGGCTACTCGGTGGCAGGGAGGGCTGATTCGTCGCCGCTGCCGAGCCATTCGACGATGTTTTGCTGGTCGGGCGGGGTCTGCAATTCGGTTTCGACACCGGTCTTGGGGATGCCGAAATTGGCTTCCATCTCCTTGGAGCGTGCTTGTGCGTCTTCCGGCGTCGCGATGATCCGTGGGGTGAGAAAGACCAGCAGGTTTGTCCGCTGCACATCCTCGATCTCTCTGCGGAACGCTTTGCCGATGATGGGGATGTCTCCGAAGAAGGGCACTTTCCGCACGCGTTTGATGCTGTTGTCGCGGATCAATCCACTGATGGCGAGGGTATCACCGTCCTTGATCGTGACGACGGTCTCGATGGTCCGCTTCGCGATCTTGGGTGTGAGGGCCATGCCGCCGGTGGACTCCTCGAGGATGGCTTCGACCTCGGGGTTGATTTTCAGGGTGACGTCGCCATTGAGGCTGACCCGGGGGGTGACCTTCAGTTTGATGCCGACATCGATGCGGGTGATGTTTTGGATCACGTCGCGCGAGGTACCTGCGCCGCCTTCGATGACCGACTCCAGGACGGGGATTTCCTCGACGACGTTGAAGCTGGCTTCCGAGTTGTCCTGGGTCCAGAGGGTGGGATTGGAGAGGATCCGGAAGTTGCTGTTATCGCGCAATGCATTCAGGAGGAAGGGTATCCGTGCCTGGACGTTTCCGCTTTGATCGACAAAGGTCCCTTTTGCGACGGCGAATCCGAAGCCATCGGGGACGACCGCGCCGGAGGCGACGTCTCCGAGCAGGTTACCGGAAGGATCGAGATTGGTCCGTCCCAGGACGGTGACGCTTCCATCATCGGGCAGGTCGATCGAGGCCCATTCCATACCGATGTCGGAGGTGTTCTTGGTGGTGATTTCCGCGACGACGACCTCGATCATCACCTGCTCCTGTTGGATATCGAGTTCGTCGACCAGGGAGGTGATCAGGCGCATTTCCTCGGGAGGTGCGCTGAGGATGAGGGCGTTGTTGGATGGATTGGCCTGGATGGAAACCGCGTTGGTGTTATCCGGGTCCTGACCGGAGCGCATGGCATAGACGTTGGTCAACTGTTCGGCGAGGGTGGTTGGGTCGAGGTATTTGAGGTGGAGCGCGGTGAGCCGCTCGCGTCCGATCGGCGCCTCGATATCGAGTTCGGTGACGTATTCCTCGACCTGGTTGACGTCCCGCTCCGGGCCGACGAGGAGCAGTGCATTGATTCTGGGTTGTGGAATGATCCGCACGCCTGTCGGCAGAGAGCCCATTCCGATGGCGGTATTGGAAAGCTGTTGTTGGAAGCGGCTTTCGGCGGAGGCGTCTTCTACGAAGGCCTGTTGCAGTTGACGCGCGAGTTCCTCGGCGCCTGCGTGCTTGAGATAGACGATCCTGAGCTCGCGTCCCGCCCCCGGGCGATCAACGGTCTTCAAGATATCCGCGATTCTGCGCACCGTGGATGCGGTTCCGGTGACGAGCAGGAGGTTGCTTGGTCCTATGGCTTGGAGGGCGCCCTTCTCCTTGGCTTGTGGGACGAGTGGCTCGAGCGCCTTAGCCAGGTCGGCGGAGGATACGTGTTCCAGGCGGAAGGAGTAGGTGCCGAAGCGATCGATTTCGCTGGAATTGCCATCGCGGAGGTCGCCGCCCATTCCCAGGGCGTCCTGGATCGGCACGATATACACGATCTGTCCCGCCTCCAGGCCGACCAAACCCTGTGCCTCCAAGGATTGCAGGAAGAAGGGTAGGAGATCTGCTGCGGGCACGGGACTACTGGAGATCAGGGTGAATGTCTGATCGGGATCGTCCTTGATGACGAATCGTTTGCCTGTGTGGCGGCTGACCAATTGTGCGGCCAGTTTGAGGGGGACCTGATCGAAATTGAGGATTACGGGCTGACCGCCGTTGCCGTTTTCGGTGGGGGCCGCGCTGATTGCTTCATCCGGCTCGACAACGGTCTCTTGTGCGGACACCGATCGTGGGGATGCGGCGGCGAGCAGCAGGCATGCGGAGCAGAGGCCGAGGATGGTCAGGTAGAAAGGGTGCACGTTGGTTGTGGATCGTCCCATTAAATTCGAACTCCTGGAGTGGGGGGCATCGATGGGGGGTCTGGAACAGAAATCGTGAGGGGATCATCGTCCGAGATACGGTTCGCGGTCAAAGCAGAAATGGGCGTTTCTCGAAGTCGTTTCCGGATCGGGCTCAACCGATCGGTGGCGGACCGAATCCACCGCCGCCTGGGGTATGGATCTGCAAGATATCTCCAACGTCGAGATCGACCGTGGTCTTTCCTTTGAGTTCAAGGGTGCCCCGTTCGCCGGCGCGCTGTAGGAGGTGCTGCCCGGCGGCACCGGGCAAGCCGCCGTTTGCGCCGTCGGGTCCGTGTGTCCGGCGCTCCGCGAACAGGGTCACTCTGCACGGGGCCAACGCCTGGTAGACCCGGACCAGGCCGTCTCCCCCCTGCATCCTGCCTTTGCCACCGGAGTCGGTGCGCAGGCCATACCGCAGGATCCTGAGCGGGTATTCGCGTTCGAGGGTCTCGATCGGGGTATTGAGGGTGTTGGTCATGGACGAATGCACGGCGCTGGCGCCGTGGTGATTCGCGGATGCGCCGGTGCCGCCACCGAGGGTTTCGTAGTATGCGAACCCGGGGCTTCCCGGGGCGGTATCTCTACCGATCAGGACGTTGTTCATGGTCCCCTGCGGGAGGGCCGGCAAGGTATCGGGTGGAAGGAGGCTGCGGAGTGCCTCCAGGATGGTATCGACGACTCGCTGACTGGTCTCGACGTTCCCGGCGGCGACGGGCGCGGGAAAGACGGCATCCAGGAGGCTGCCCTGCCTGGTCAGGACATGACAGGGTGGGTCCAGGATGGCGTCCGATGCCGGCGTATCTGCCGGGAGCAGGCAGCGAAGGACGAAGGCCACGGCGGAGAGGGTTACGGCGCGAACACAGTTGATGGGACCGCGTGCTTGGTCGTTGGTGGCTTGAAAGTCGAAGACGAGTCCGCCAGCAGGGTGATGGCTGAGGCGGAGCCGGATCAGATGCGCTCGGTCGTCGAAGCCGTCCCCTTCCATGGCCTGCGTGGCCTCGGCCTCCGCGTATGGCAGGTGCTTGAGCCAATCGTGGAGAAACCGTTGGGCGTATCGGCGCGCGTGCAGGCCGAAGGCCTCGACCGGCTCCAGGCCTTCGCTTTCGACCCATTCTTTTATGCGTTGAGCACCGAGCAGATTAGCGGCCAATTGTGCCCGGAGGTCGCCGAGACGTTCATTCGGACTGCGTGAGACGTTCATCAATCTTTGGACAAGGGCAGGGTCGAGTTCGGATTGGCGGGCTGCGAGGGTCGGGGGGATGCGGAGGCCTTCGCGATCGATATGGTCGACGATGGCGAAGGAGCCGGGGTTATCGCCGCCGACGTCTCCGTGGTGGGCGCGGCTGGCGACCAGGAATGCGTGCTCGGTATCAGGTCCTGCGAAGACCGGTGTGACGAGGGTCAAATCGGGCAAATGTGTCCCGCCCTGATACGGGTCATTGAGCAGAAAGGAGATGCCGGGCTGGATCGGCACAGCTTCGAGGCACGCGCGGACGGCGGTGGACATGCTGCCGAGGTGGACGGGGATATGGGCGGCCTGTGCGAAGAGGCTGCCGTTTCGATCGAAGAGTGCGCAGGAGAAGTCGCGGCGTTCTCTGATGTTCGGCGAATAGGCGGAGGTTTGGAGGACCGAGCCCATCTCTTCGGCCACGGCGTTGGCACGCGCCTGAAACAGTGCGAGTTGAATCGGGTTGATTTCGTGCGTGCTCATGAATGTCGGGTGTGGGGGTAGCCGGATCCTGTCCGAAAAGGCCATTGGGGCATAGCTGAAGGCACTGCGGCTCCGGATGGGG
>CALLYA010000126.1 GCA_937875495.1 uncultured Verrucomicrobiota bacterium | reverse complement strand
AAAACGTCACCGCGCCCTCTGCGGGAGGCTTTCCGGATCCGGATGGGGAGGACTCGCGCAGAGGCGCAGAGGCGCAGAGGGGCAGGGCAGGGAATTCAGAGATACGTTGGAGCTGTTTTCTGCAACTGACTTGGTCTGCGGGCAACGGATAACCCCAACACCCCCTTTAAAAAAGGTTTGGATCAGGGCTTGGACCCCACCCACCCCCATAACCAGGTCGAAAACGTCACCGCGCCCTCTGCGGGAGGCTTTCCGGGTCCGGATGGGGAGGTAAGGTTGAGAATGCGGCTATTTTTTCGGACGGGCTCTAACTAACTTCCCACCTTCCCCTCCCAGCCTTCCATCCTTTCACACCGGAATATCTTGTCCTCTTCTCCAGAATCTTCCTATAGTCGACGCAATCTCATTCTCATCTACCGGCAGACAGACCGACAGACCGGTACAAGCCCTTAGGACACTTCCGAAGTGAAACGCATCAAAAAGACACCCATCGAGAACAAGTCCGTCCTCAACGAGGCCTACGACTATCCGAAACAAGTCTCTTTCACCCGCGGCATGCGTGTCGAGCTGGGCGATGTGACCATGCTCTTCATCTCCGGCACAGCCAGCGTGAACGAGAACGGTGAATCGATACACCCAGGCGACATCCGCGCCCAAACCCAGCGTGCCTACGAAAACATCAAGGCACTGCTCGCCTCCGAAGGCGCCGATTTCCATGACATCGCTCGGATGACCTGCTACCTCGCCGATTTCCGCTACTACGACGAGTTCAACGAGGTCCGCAACGCCTTCTTCGACGGCGAGGGCCTCAGCCCATACCCAGCCAGCACCTGCATCGAAGCACGCATCTGCCGCCCCGAACTCATGGTCGAGATCGAAGCCATCGTCATCATCCCAACCGACCGCCCTAAGTGAAGACGCAGCACGACTTCGCGTGCCGCGGCCCGTGGGCTTGAGGCCCACGTGCGAGGGTCGGAGGTTCGCAGCACGCGTTCGCGTGCTGCTGCACGGGGCCCGGCGGCCCCGTGCGAGGTCGGAGGTCCGCTGTGGGTGGGGATTGGCAAGCGGCTTGAGGACGTTGAACCGGCTGATGATCGGAGGTGGGTGGTTATGGGCTAGAGGGTACGCTAGGTGTTTGGATTGAAATGGCAGCAAAGGTCTGAGGCGGGTAAGTAGCTAGATTGATCTAAAATTTACCCAAAAGGTAGGGTGCAGAGCCTGGAACCTACCCAACCCGATAGGCAGGTCGGTAACGCCTCCGCGCCCTCTGCGCCCTCTGCGGGAGACTCTCCGGATCCGGATGGATAAGCGGCAACCTTTTCGGATGACCTCGGGCTAGAGGGTACGCGAGGTTTTATCGTGGAAATTGCAGCACAATTCTGATGCGGAATACTGGCGAGGTCAGAGGTCAGGAGGCCGAAAAATGCGATCATACACACCGACACAACTCCAACCCGCCTTTGCGGCCTCTGCGCCTCTGCGCGAGTCCTCCCCTCATCAGCAGGCCCAAACGCCCACAACCCCCCACATCCCCCCATCAGCAGCCCAAACGTCCTCAGCCACACCGACACTGCTCCAACCACAGCGGACCTCTGACCTCGCACGGGGCCTCCAGGCCCCGTGCAGCAGCACGCGAAGCCGTGCTGCGGACCTCCGACCTCGCCTGATGCCCTCCAGGGGCATCAGGCTTCCGGCCCCCAGGCCGGAACCACCGGACCACTTACCCGCCTCAAACCTGTGCTGCCATCTCAACCCAAACACCACGTCTACCCCACGGTCCACAACCACCCACATCCCCCCATCAGCAGCCCAAACGTCCTCAGCCACACCGACACTGCTCCAACCACAGCGGACCTCTGACCTCGCACGGGGCCTCCAGGCCCCGTGCAGCAGCACGCGAAGCCGTGCTGCGGACCTCCGACCTCGCCTGATGCCCTCCAGGGGCATCAGGCTTCCGGCCGGGGCCCTCCCCGGCCGGAACCTCCTCCCGATCCTCCTGTTCTGCCTTAGCTGCTGCACTGCCCTGGCCGGGACCGGCAGGATCAGGTTCGTGGAGACCGATGTCGACCTGCGCGCCGATGGCTCGGCCGTCGTGCTCAATACCGTCCAGTGGCAGGTCGTCTCCGGTGAGCTGCACGGGTTCTACTTCGAAGGTCTCGATCGCCTCCAGGTTCAGCGCTTCAGTGAGCAGAGCCACGCCGTCGATCTGAGCGGCAATCGCTATCCGCTCGACATCCGCCGCCTCAGCGGCGGCCGCTGGGACATCATCCTGGCCAACGGCCGCGGGGTCAGCAGCGGCGATGTCACCTACCGCTTCTGGTTCGAGACCAATTTCGCCACGCCCGGCTACCTCGCGCCTACCCGCGCCGAAGGCGGACGCGAGCTGATGGTCTTCAACTGGGCGCCGTCGGAGTGGGACGAGGCCGCGCAGCAACAGCATTACACGGTCCGCCTGCTCACCCCGTTCGTCCTCCCGCCCGATACCGAACCGCGCTCCCTCGTCGATCAGCAGCAGCTGGTCCTGACCGAGCCGTTCATGAACGCGCAGTACAAGATCGACTACCAGCGCGGCGAGAACGACCGACTCCGGCTCGTCTTCCACAAGGAGCGCCCCGGCAACCGCTACCACATGCGGGTCCAGATCTACATGCCGGCCGAATGGTTCCAAATCCCGGCCCGGCCGATCCCACCGCCCACAGGAAGCTCCCGCCTCCACACCACCACTGCCCCGCCGTTGATCCACCCCACGCCCTTCGGCGAGTCCAGTGGAGACCAGCGCGGATTCCCCCTGCCCTTCCTGCTCCTCGGCGGCGGACTCGTCGCAGCCTTCTTCGCGCTGATCGGTGGCAAGCACAAGAGCATGATCGCCGCGCACAAGGGTCTCGACAACGTGCGATGGGACGCGCTCGACTGGTCGCCACCCATGCTGCAGCTCTCCAACTTCCGCAAGCCCGGCAAGGTCTGCGAGGACCTCACCCGGCTCGAGGCCGCGTTCTACCTCGGCATCCCGTTCAAGCGGATCCTCAGCGCCATGCTCAACAGCTTCGTCGAAGAGGGCTACTTCCAATTGGAATCGAGCGAGCCCCTCAGGGTCCGCATCCTGAACCGGCCCGACACCACCCAGCTCGACCCGTACGAGACGATGTTCTTCAACGCGCTCGCCGACGACGGCCGCCTCTCGCAGCTCGAGCTCGAGGACCTGATGAACACCGCCGTGCAATCGATCCAGGCCAAGGCCTGGGACGCCGATATCGAGGCCACCAAGGAGTTCTACCGGCAGCAGATCGATGAGGACCCCGCCACACGCGAGGCGCCGGAGTCGATGCGCAACTCCGACGAGGCGTGGTACTGGTGGTATCACTCGCATCATCCGCTCTTCCATCACCACCGCCGCATCTACGACACCCGCCCGTACCAGTACGAGACCGCGGTCCCGATCGAGACCGATCACCTGATCCAGGCCCCGATCCAGACCGATCTCGCGCTCGATCTCAATGTCTGTCACGACGCGTGCCACTCCGCCTGTCATTCCGCATGCCACTCGGCGTGCCACTCCGCCTGCCATTCCGCCTGTCACTCCGCCTGCGTCAGTGGAGGCTCGCATTGATCCGATTTACCCAGACCCGCCACACACCGCGACTCGACCCGGAGATCGAGCGCTCCGCCGCATGGGTCGACGACTATTTCGCACGCGTCAGCCCCTACATCTTCGTGCGGGTGGAAGACAACCTCCTGATCAAGCGTCCGAATCAGGCGCAAAAATTAAACACGACCGGCGCCACCATCCTTAAGGCACTCCTCGATCGCACGCCCGCCGCTTCCATCCTGCAGCTTTTGCACGACGATGTCGCACGCCAGCGGCAGGTGTGCGCATTCCTGTGGGCCGTGCGCCAATGGATCGACGGTGACCTGAACGAGCTGAACGCCCCATCGGACACGGTCGAAATCCGCCCGCTGCCGCTCCAGTTCTCGAAACTACCGGTCCTGGCCGAGATCGCACTCACCTACCGCTGCAACCTGCGCTGCCGCTTCTGCTACGCCGGCTGCAACTGTACCGCCAATCCGACCGGTGACAGCACGGAGATGACCACGCCGCAGGTGCGCAAGGTCCTCACCCGAATCTTCCGCGAAGGCGAGGTCCCCTCCATCAGCTTCACCGGCGGCGAACCAACCCTGCGCCCCGACCTCCCAAGCCTGATCCAGTTCGCCAAACAACTCGGGATGCGGGTCAACCTGATCACCAACGGCACCCAGATCGACCGCGGCATGGCCGATACCCTCGCCAACGCCGGACTCGACTCCGCGCAGGTCAGCCTCGAAGGGGTCACCGCCGAGGTGCACGACGGCATCACCCAGGTCCCAGGCTCGTTCGCGGCCTCGCTCGCCGGCGTGCGCGCCCTCGCAGCAGCCGGTATCCGCGTGCATACCAACACCACGCTCAACCGACTCAATCGGCATGAAGCCGAACGCTTCCCCGCGTTCGTCAAACAGACCCTGCAACGCGAGCGGTTCAGCATGAACATGGTCATTCCCGCCGGCTCCGCCACACAGGATGCCGCGCTCGTCATCCGCTACAGCGAGATCGGCACCATCCTCGAGCAGGTCCAACAGGCGAGCCGTGAGGCAGATGTCGAGTTCATGTGGTACTCGCCCACCCCCGTTTGTATGTTCAACCCGATCATCAAAGGCCTCGGCAACAAAGGCTGCAGTGCCTGTGACGGGCTCATATCCGTCGGCGCCAACGGCGATGTCCTGCCCTGCTCGTCCTACAACGACCCGGTGGGAAACCTCCTGACACAGACCCTGAAAACCGTCTGGTTCAGCCAGCGCGCCCGCAACTACCGGGCGAAGGCGGAGGCGCCCGCGGTCTGCCAAACCTGTGAACACCTCAACGTCTGCCACGGCGCATGCCCACTCTATTGGCGCGCCATGGGCTGTAGCGAGTTGGAGGCCGGAAGCCAATGATTCTCCCGAACAAAGAGGAACGCGGCATCGTCGTTTTCCTGCTCTGGAAAGGCCTAGCCTATCAGAAGCGCTTGGTGCTTGCCTTGGGCGTGATCATCCTGGGACTCCTCCTTCAGGCGATCACTTGGAACCTCTGGCTCGGCCTGCCCTTCATTCTTGGCGGGAATCTCCTGCTCGTCGTGCGCGGCTACGATAATCGTGTCGATTTCGGCAAGTTCGACCCGACCAGGAAATGGACCGCCGTCGCCACCGAGAAACTGGACGAGCTGCTCGAGCTGGATCAGCGGATCAAACAGTGGGACCGCAGTTTCCTCGACATCAGCAACCCGCTCGGCTGCTTCGGCTTCGTCCTGATGCTGATGGTCACAGTCCCGATCACCTTCGCACCCGAGCCCTACCGCATGCTCGGGATCGACGCGCTCATCCTCTTCCTGCCGCATTGGGTGACCGGCATCCGCTCGACCCTGCGCAGGCCGGACATGCTGACCAAGGTCACCACGCTCAAAGCGATCCTGCAGCGCGCAGGCACCCTGCTCGAGCCGTACGAGGTCCAGCTCATGATGGAACTGAGCGAAGGCGACGCCAAGATCCCGTCCGATGTGAAGGTCAAGCTCCAGAAACCGGGCGCCGATCCCGCCCTGCTCGGACTCTACGGCCAGGTCGTGCTCAATAAGGTCGAAGGCACCGCCCATCCCTATTTCTACGTCGTGCTCGTCGCCAAACAGGGCTACGGCCTCGACCGCGTCTATCGTGAATTCACCCCGCCGCGTGGGTTCGTCGCGGAGTACAAGACGCAACAGGACGTCGAGGTCCTCGTCATCCGCAGACGCACCACCAAGACCTCCGGCTACAAAACCACACCCGCCCACGCCGCAACCATCCTCTCCGCCGGCCTGCAGCTGCTGACGCGGCACGACTGAGCGTGCCGCGGCGCGTGGGCCCGAGGCCCCGCGCGAGGGTCAGAGGTCAGCAGCACGCCTAGGCGTGCTGCTGCACGGGGCCTGGCGCCCCCGTGCGAGGTCGGAGGTCCGCTGTGGGTGGAACAGGGGCAATGTGCTTGAGGACGTTGAGCCTGCTGATGAGAAGAAGTTGATGGTTGTGGGCTGTGAGTAGTGCGAAGTATTTGAGTCGTAATTGCAGCAACGCGTTGTTGCGGGTTACTGGCGAAGCCGGTGGCCAGAGATCCGTCACCCTGGGACCTACATCTCGTAGCACGACTTCACGGGCCACGCACCCCCTGGGAGCGCCGACGTCCCCGTCGGCTC
>CALLYA010000125.1 GCA_937875495.1 uncultured Verrucomicrobiota bacterium | reverse complement strand
ACCCTCGCACTTGGGCCCGAAGCCCAAGGGCCGCAGCACGCCCCGTCGTGCTGCGTCCAAAAGTGGCAAATGTTTTTTTTGACGATTTTGGGCCTGTTGTGGTTGCCAGCTCCCAAGAAGACCGATAATGATTCTATTAGAATTAAATTCCCGAGGTGGGAAACCCGCGCCACCGAGGGAAGACCCCCCTACATAGCATGGAAAGGCCGGGAACGGGCAACCACCCCTCACCATTCAGCCCTCATGAGCGACCCCAATAACCCCGATCCATCGAACTGTCTGAACAGCCACAACCTCCCCTTCGTGGAAGAGCTCTACGAAGCCTACCACCTCAACCCGGAATCGGTTTCCGTCGAATGGCAAACCTTTTTCCGGTCACTGGAGGGCGAGAAGCCCGAGGCCGTCCAGCCCAAACCGAAAAACGGAAGAGTCCACGCCCCGAGCTTCCGTCCAGAAAGTCTCTTCCATCCCCACCGACATCGCCCCACCTCGAGCAGGCCGTTTGAACAAGAGCACCTCAGTAGCCGTGTCTTCCAGCACCGCATCGATCAGCTGATCCGCAACTACCGCGTCCACGGGCACATCACCGCCGACATCAATCCGCTTGGCCAGAGCACTTCGGAGCCGCCCGAGCTCGATCCCGCCTACTACGGCTTCACCGCCGGCGATTGGGATCGCCCATTCAAGGCCAAGGCCTTCGGACGAACCCAGCAATGGACCCTGCGCGAGATCATCGACCGAATGCGCGCCACCTATTGTAGGTCCATCGGCGTTCAGTTCATGCATATCGACAGCCTCCAGGTGCGCGAATGGCTCCAGGAGCGAATGGAGGAGTCACAGAATCACCTCAAACTGACCCTTGAACAACAGGTCTGTATCCTGACCCGGCTGACCGACGCGGTCACTTTCGAAGAGTTCATTCAGAAAAAATACATCGGCGCTAAGAGCTTCTCCCTCGAAGGCGCCGAAAGCTTGATCCCCCTCCTGGGCCTCGCCCTCGAAAAGGCCGGCGCTCAGGGGATCGAGGACGTGGTCTTCGGCATGGCGCACCGCGGACGACTCAACGTCCTGGCGAATATCATGGGCAAGAGCCCGCGCCTCATCTTCCGCGAGTTCGAAGATAAACAGCCGGAACTCTATCTCGGCCGAGGCGATGTCAAATATCACCTCGGCTATCATAATGTCTGGCAGACATCCAGCGGCGGCGAGATCAACCTCGCTCTCTGCTTCAACCCCAGCCACCTGGAATACGTCAACCCCGTCGCTCTCGGGCGCCTTCGCGCCTTCATGGATCGTAAGAACGACCACAAACATCGCCGCGGGATGTGCATCCTCATCCATGGCGATGCAGCGTTCGCGGGCGAGGGTATCATTCAAGAGACGCTCAACCTCAGCCTTCTCAGGGGATACGCAGTCGGCGGCGCATTGCATGTGATCGTCAACAACCAGATCGGTTTCACCACCCGCCCGCAGGAAGGCCGCTCCACAGTCTATGCGTCCGATGTCGCGAAGATGCTCCAAAGCCCCATCTTCCACGTCAACGGGGAAGACCCCGAAGCCGTTGCGCAGGTCGTCAACCTGGCCCTCGATTTCCGCAGCGAGTTCCAACGCGATGTCGTCATCGACATGTACTGTTACCGCCGACGCGGACACAATGAAGGCGACGAACCGGCCTTCACCGATCCACTCCTCTATCAAACCATTCGCAAGCGACGCTCAGTCCGGGATAATTACCTCGCCCGCCTCCTCGAACTCGGCGAGATCTCTAAACAGGAGGGCGATCGAATCAGCCTGGAAAGCCGCGAGCGCCTCGAAGACGAGCTCTCCGTCGCCCGCAGCGATACCCTGATCCCCGCGCCCGTTCTCTGGACCGGGCCATGGAGCCATTACAGGGGCGGACCCGAGTCGCCCGAGTATGAGGTTCCAACTCACCTCGATCGCCATAAACTTTCCCACCTTCTCCTGCAACAAACCCAAATCCCCAAGGGCTTTCATCCGCACCCCAGCCTCCGCCGCTGGCTCAAGGCGCGCGAGGACATGGCGCTCGAGGATCAGCCCCTCGATTGGGCGGCCGGCGAGTACCTGGCCTTCGCAAGCCTCGCGGTCCAGGGTCACCGCGTCCGGGTCTCCGGCCAGGATTGCGAACGCGGGACCTTCAGCCATCGACATGCAGTCCTGCACGACGTTGAAACCGATCAGATCTACATCCCGCTCCAGCATCTCGCCCCTAATCAGGCCCCGGTCGAGATCTACAACAGCCCCCTGTGCGAATCCGGCGTGCTCGGGTTCGAGTACGGGTACAGCATCGCCTATCCAGAGGCCTTGATCATCTGGGAAGCCCAGTTCGGCGACTTCTCCAATGTCGCCCAGCCGATCATCGACCAGTTCATCTCCAGCGCCGAGGACAAATGGAAACAGCTCTCAGGCTTGGTCCTCCTCCTACCACACGGCTTCGAAGGCATGGGACCTGAACACTCCAGCGCACGGCTCGAACGCTTCCTCAGTATCGCTGCGGAGGAGAATATCCAGGTCGCCTACCCGACCACTCCCGCCCAAATCTTCCACCTCCTGCGCCGACAGGTCCTACGCCCCTGGCGTACGCCCCTGGTTGTGATGAGTCCCAAAAGCCTCCTGCGCAGTCCGGATGCGATCTCCAACATGAGCGAACTCGCTCACGGGAAATTCCAAAAGATCCTCGCCGACCCGATCGCGGCTCCTGAACAGACGGAGAGGATCATCCTCTGCACAGGCAAGATCTTTTACGAACTGCACCGAGAACGCGCCCAGAGAGAGATCCAGGAAAAAGTCGCCATCCTTCGCGTGGAACAGCTCTACCCGCTGAGTGACGACGAGATCAGCGAGGCCCTCTCGCCCTATTCCGCCGAGATTCCTGTCCATTGGGTGCAGGAAGAACCCTTCAACATGGGCGCCTGGCCGATGTTCCGAAACCGTTTCTGCGAAAGCGTGCTTGGTCGCCATCCGTTCCGTGGGATCGCCCGGCCGGCTTCAGCCAGCCCGGCAACCGGTTCAGCCAGGAGCCACCAGCTCGAACAGCAATTGATCATGCAAGAGGCATTCCAGGGCATCGGCTGACCCTCGGCTAGGCAAGGCTGTGCCCACCCCATTCAACTCTTTCTTCGGCTGTCTGATACAGTGCCCTTAACAGAAAAGGCTGCTTTATGGAACTTGAACTCAAAGTGCCCAGCGTCGGAGAGTCCATCCAAATGGTCCAGATCTCCGAGTGGCTCAAATCCCCGGGAGACCAGCTCGCCGTCGATGAGCCGGTCGTGATCCTCGAGACCGACAAGGCGACCGTTGAAGTCCCGGCTCCTTCCGCAGGGATTCTGAAAGAACAGAAAAAGGCGGTCGGCGAAGAGGCCCAGATCGGGGATGTCCTCGCCATCATCGAGGTCGAAGCGCAAGCGCCTCCTTCTTCCCCGGAAACGCCCGAGCAGTCCGAGCCGGCTTCAGCCACGCAGGAACAGGCTTCCGGCCAGGACGAGGAAAGCGCCGAACCCTTCATCATGCCGGCCGCGCAACGCCTGATCGATGAGCACAAACTCGATCCGGCTCGAATCCTCGCCACTGGCCCCGGCCATCGTATGCTCAAAGAGGACGTCGAAGCGTTTCTGGAAAGCGCGAATACTCAATCCCAGAAGCCGGACCCCTCCGGTTACGTCCCCGCGGAGGCCGTTCCGCCCACTCCCCTGTCACCCGCACAGGCCCCTCCCTCCGAACCCGCTCAGGAAGAGGAGGAGGTCGTGCCGATGTCGCCCCTGCGCCGCAGAATCGCGGAACGTCTGGTCGATGCGCAAAAGACCGCCGCCCTGCTCACCACCTTCAACGAGATCGATATGTCGGCCGTCTCCAACCTCCGGAAACAGTACCAGGAGGCATTTCAAAAGCGCTACAACCTGAAGCTCGGGTTCATGTCGTTCTTCGTGAAGGCCGCGATCGATGCACTCAAGGCATACCCCGCGGTCAATGCTGAGATTCGGGGCACCAATATCGTCTTCAAAAACCATTACGACATCGGGATCGCAATCGGGGGCGGCAAGGGCCTCGTGGTTCCCGTCCTCCGCAAGGCCGACGAGATGAGCTTCGCCGAGGTCGAAAGCGTGATCGCCGAGTTCGCTCAAAAGGCCAAAGAGAACCGGGTCACCCTGGAAGACCTGCAGGGCGGCACCTTCACCATCACCAATGGTGGCGTCTATGGCTCGCTCCTCTCCACCCCGATCGTCAACCCGCCCCAAAGCGGCATTCTAGGAATGCACTCCATCCAAAACCGCCCCGTCGCCATCGGCGAACAGGTCGTGATCCGCCCGATGATGTACGTCGCTCTCACCTACGACCACCGGATTGTCGACGGTCGCGAAGCCGTATCCTTCCTGCGCAGGATCAAAGAGACCATCGAAGAACCCGCACGTATGCTCATCGAAGTCTGAACCCCTCACCCAGATCACGGAGATCGTCCGAATGCGTACTGAAACCTTTGATTTGTTTGTGTTGGGCGCAGGCCCCGGAGGCTATGTAGCGGCCATTCGCGCAGCACAATTAGGACTCAAGACCGCGTGCGTCGATGAGAATACCGCCCTCGGTGGGACATGCCTGCGCGTCGGCTGCATCCCGAGCAAGGCGCTCCTCGAGTCCAGCGAGCGCTTCTGGCTCACCAAACAGGATATCGGGATCCATGGCATCAAGACCGGCCGCGTGAAGCTCGACCTGCCCACCATGATGGGGCGAAAAGAAAAGGTCGTTCAAAACCTCACCCGCGGCATCGATTCCTTGTTTCAGAAGAACAAGATCACCCGGTTCCTCGGCAGGGCAGTGCTCGAAGACGCCAGCCACGCCACCATCCAACCGGTCCGAGAGGAGGACGAACCGGTCCGAATCGAGTTCACCAACGCTATTATCGCGACCGGCAGCCTCTCCGCCACCCTCCCGGGCGTGGAGTTCGATTCCCAGTTCATCGGCACCAGTACCGAAGCGATCTGCTACGACCAGATCCCCAAAAAGCTCGCGGTCATCGGCGCAGGCTACATCGGGCTCGAACTCGGGTCGGTCTGGAACCGGCTCGGGTCTACCGTGCATATCCTCGAATTTCTCGACCGTATCCTGCCCGGCATGGACAGCCAACTCGCCGCCGAGGCCAAACGCGCCATGACCAAACAGGGCCTCCAATTCCACCTCGGCGCGCGCGTTCAAGGAGTCGAGATCGTCGATAACCTCTGCCATGTCCATATCGCCAACGACAAGCCGGTGATCGCCGATAAGGTCCTCGTCGCCGTGGGACGCAGGCCGAACACCAGCGGGATCGGACTGGAAAAGGCCGGGGTTCAACTCGATGAAAAGGGCCGCATCCCCGTCGACCGCCACTTCCAAACCAATGTCCCGGGGATCTATGCGGTCGGAGACGTCATCGATACCCCGATGCTCGCACACGTCGCCGAGGATGAAGGCATCGCATGCGCCGAAGCCATCGCCACCGGTCGCTGCCACGTCAATTACGATGCGATTCCCGCCGTCTGCTACACCCACCCCGAAATCGCCGCCGTCGGCCCCACCGAGGATCAACTCAAGGAGCGCGGCGTGCCGTATCGCAAAGGCACTTTCTCCATGCGCGGCAACGGCCGTGCACACTCACTCGCGGAGACCGACGGATTGGTCAAGATCCTCGCCCACGCGGAGACCGACCGAATCCTCGCGGGCCATATCATCGGCCCACGTGCCGGTGAGTTGATCGCCGAGATCGTGACCGCAATCGAGTTCGGCGCCAGCAGCGAGGATCTCGCACGCACCTGCCACGCCCACCCCACCCTCGCCGAGGCGATCAAAGAAGCCGCGCTCGCCGTCGACGATCGCGTCATCCACGCCTGAGCAAGGAGGTCGTCCGAAAAGGTCAATGGCGCAGCAAGATGGGCCTCGGTATCGAATGGGATTCGGACATGAGAAACCGGGTACCGCTGTCCAGTGTTGGCACAACTCGGCAGCGAAGCTTGAGCGGTCCGTGAGGGCCAGGTGCCATACCGGGCAGGCATCGATCCCGATCCCGATTTCGATTTCGACAATGATCTGACTGATCGGCAACCCCCAACCCGTACCCGTACCCGTACCCGTACCCGTACCCGTACCCGTACCCGTACCCGTA
>CALLYA010000124.1 GCA_937875495.1 uncultured Verrucomicrobiota bacterium | reverse complement strand
CGGATCCGGATGGGGAGGTCAGGTTGAGAATGCGGCTACCTTTTCGGACGGGCTCGGACTAGCGAAGGATATCGCGCAGGCTCGATTCGGGGGCGATTCGGAACAGGCGATTTTCCCGAGGTCGCAGGTCCTCAATGGTCAGGTGCCAGGTCTTGCCCTGGTCTTCCAGTGTATAGGTCGGTGTGGAGACCCCGATCTTTTCACCTACGATCTTGGGGTTATCGATCGGGTGGGGGAGAATGACGGTGACCACAAATTTCTCGATTTTCCGGTCACCTGCGTTGGAGACCGCCAGGCGCAATTGACGGCCGGCGACGAGATTGGCACGCACCTTCACAAAGGCCCAATTATACCACCAATCGACAATTTCCTTGGAGGTCGTCACCCAGGTTTTGTTTTGCAAGGCCTCTTGAATCAGTGCGTCGACGGCGTCTTCGTAGGCGCGACTAG
Organism: uncultured Verrucomicrobiota bacterium; assembly: GCA_937875495.1. GTDB lineage: Bacteria > Verrucomicrobiota > CALLYA01 > CALLYA01 > CALLYA01 > CALLYA01. Next base: position 14,950 of record CALLYA010000124.1, on the reverse strand, counting down.
CAAAGGCAGTGGGGGGGAGCATCAGGTGGTAGAGCCCACGGCGGGCTTGGACCTCTCTGGATTCCTTCAAAAGGGACTCGATTCCAAGAGGGGCCTCGGAATACCCCTCAGGATCGACCCGCAGCGGATCCGATCGCTGGTAAGTACCAGATGGAAGGGTAAAAAGATTTTTGGGTCGGCTGATTGCGAATGTGCCCTTTTGGGTCTTGCGCAGGGAGGGCGCGTCCCGATCGAGGTTCTCCGGTACGGCAAAGAGGAATTCTTGATCAAGCAGGGCCTTGACCGTGGTCTCATCCAACTTGCCATCCGGGGGGAGAAATCCGGAAACGGTGCGTCTGGTCAGCTCTTCCAAGGTCCGTTTGGAGTTGGCAAGACGCGTGTTTTGCAACGATTCCGACTGTCCCGAAAATGAAGATAGGGTATCGCCCATGGAGGCGACCTCGTTAGCGGTCTCCGCGAAACTCCTCAGACTGTCTGGATAGAGCCCCGCCTGATCTGATCCACAAAAAAGGGTCCCGCGAATGGAGTTGCGCTGCAGGAGGGAGAGAAAATCGCCGATGTTGGAGAAATCATTGTAGGTCGCGTGCGAGACGAGCATTGCGGACTCATAGTCGGAGGGCCAGATCGGCTTGAAGGCGATCGGTTGTTTGCTGACCCATGCCACTGCATTATTGAGCAGTTCGGGGTAATAGGTTTCGGTTCTGGGGCTGCCCATGGGCGATCCGAAGGTGAAAGACATCCAGACAAATCGCCCCCCAAGGTATTCTCCATGTACGACGGCGGCCGCGGTGGGTGGAACATCGGCTCCGTGTTGATCGAGTGGCCAGGTCGCGTCTACGGTGATCCGTGGTTCGACCGGCTCCATTCCGATTGGATTGTCGTAAAGGTTGACGGGCAGCCGCAGGCCGGGAGGAATGTTGGCCGTAATGGGAGAGGGACTGGCAAAGATCAGGTCTCGTGTTGAGGGCTGGTCCAGATTGGCGGCGATCAGCGGCTCGACCTCTCCCAGGTACTTCATTCCGCAGACCTCAGCCAGCAGAGGGAAATCGCGCCATTGCCCGTTTTCGTCTCGAGTGCCCGTGGCCCAGGTCAGGATGACTCCGTTACCCTCTTTCAGAAACTGTTTGATGGCACGGGTCTGATCGTCGCTCAACACGGTGGCGGCGGGGAGAACGAGGGTATCGTAGCGGTTCAAGCCATCCACGACCCCCCTGTCCGGAATGACCCGGACATCCCATCCTTGTCCGGCGAGGTACTCTCTCCATTGATCCGCGAGGCCGAGGTACTTATCTCTGGATTCGAAATAGTACTGAGCGGTCTGTTCGGAACGAAGGATGGCAATCCTGGGGACGTTGATCGGCTCTGGGTTGCTGAAGGGTAGGAACAGCTGCTTCAGCACGGCCTGTGCGGTGCCGTCATACAGCTCGATCAGCATGGCGTGGTAACTCCACAGCGCCAGGATGAGGAGTACTTGGGCGAAGATAAGCAGTCCAAACCCAAAGACACGTTTTTTCCGAATCGGTGGAATCGGAGGTGGCTGTGTTCGTAGTTGCATCATGAGCGGGGCGCGGGGGGGGGACAGAAACTGGCGTCTTCGGCGGTTTGCTCACTCTATTTCCAGCGGAAGACCTCACCCGCACTCGGCGGGTTGCTGTGAGGCGTCGGCCTGGAGGAGAAATCAAAGGGGTTGGGTGGGATGGCCTGCTCTCGTTCCAGGTCGACCTCGGGTCTGGTGGCCTTCGTCGGGGTCGTCCCTGTTTGACGGAAAATCACGTCTTGGACCACCTCCTGGGAACGGCTATCCTCGGGTTGAATGGGATCCGGGACCATCTGAGCCACTTTGATGTAGTCGTGTGTGCGTCTTCTAGCCAGAACGTAGGCTGCGATCGCGAAGATCAGGGTGCAGACTGTGCCCACGAGGACAATAGTCGCCAAAATTCCAATTAAATTATCCATAATTTTGCTCCATGCCTCAAGCAATGACCCCCTTGCCACCGGTTGATAGTAAGGATTGAACGAGCCCTTTGTCAATAATTATGTTGTCCATTCTTTTTTGGGGGCGCCAATTTGGGTCAAATCCTCCCTTTTCTCTCCAGTTTTCCCCAGGTCATCTCGATGCCAAGCATTTCTTCGAACGAGGCGAGCATTTTGCAGACGTCAGTGAAGAGCACAAAGAACATCCGGTAGATCAAGGCGTAGGGCACATGCTTGAGATCTTCCTCCTCCAGCCCGACGCAATAGAGGGCGGCCATCATGTCGAGGAGAGTGAGCTGCCCCCACCAGAGAAGCACCACCCGCACGAGTCCATAAAATAGGACGACGAAGAGGAAGAAGATATGGGCGAAAATATTCATGATCGGCCACAGGATGGCCTCGAAGGTCATGTACCATAGCACCAGGGTATTGACCCAACCTGATTGGGTGGAGAACATATAGGCGCGATGTTTCCGCAGCGATTGCAGGATTCCACGGGTCCATCGATATCGCTGTCGCATGAAGTCGCGCACGTGCTCGGGGGCCTCGGTCCAGCTGACGGAGAGCGGCTCGTACTCGATTCGCCCCCTGTGGGCCAGGATCTTGACGGTGAGGTCACAATCTTCCGCGAAGGTGTCGGAATCATACCCGCCGACCAGACGCAGGACCCGTTTACGAAAGAGCCCAAAGGGGCCGGGGATGATATTGACGGCATGGAACCAGCTTTGGCCCCGGCGCACCATGTTCAAGCCCTCGATGTATTCGAGCGATTGCAGCATGGTCAGGGTGTTGTTCCGGTTGACGACCTTGACGTTACCTGCGACGGCGGAGACCTCGGGGCGGCGCATGTGTTGAACCGCAAAGAACAGGGAATCGGGGTCGAGCCTGGAATCGCCGTCGATGCAGAGGATGAAGGGATGGGAGGCCTCCTGGATTCCGTGGTTAAGGGCGGCTGCCTTCCCCTGGTTTGTCTGGGTGAGAACCTGCACCCTGCAATGGCCTGATTGACCCTCAAACTGCTTTGCCTCGGCGTAGGTCTCGTCGGTCGAACCGTCATCAATGACGATGATTTCGAATTTGGGATAGTTCAGCGCCATGACCGATCGGATGCTGTTGGCGATGACCTTCCCCTCGTTATAGGCGGGGATCAGGACGGAGACGGGCGGTAGGTAAGGATCCTGCAAATAGGGCACGAGATCGGCCTGATGCTCTATGTGCTGGACATAGGAGAAGTACATCAGGGCGAAGTATCGAAAGATCAGCAGTGCGAGGAAGGCGAGCAGAACGAGGATGGAACCGTTGACAAAGACATTCGTGATTTTCGGACTGGATTGAAGAATCGTCACATAGAGGACGAGCCCCCAGATGACGATCACCAGGCAGAAAACAATCAACAATATGTTGCGCAAACGCATGGCTCTTCACTCCGTCACGGGAAAATGGGTCCATAGGGAGAGGTGGTCTCTCCGGCCTGGAAGTTAGGGAAATACCGTTCCGGTTGTGGTCTCGGCGGCGGGAATTGGTCGAGAAGCAGAGAATCCAGATTCTCATCCAGGTTGGATCGACCCGTGGGGGGCGAGGTGGGTTCAACCGGTCGTTGCGGGGGCGGAAGCGCCCCTTGAAAAATAGTAGATGGGGAGGGAGCCCCCCCCTGCAGGTTGGGTATGCCCGTCTGACCGGACGGTGTGATGCTTCCGGGGAAGGGGTCCAGCAAGGAAGCGGACGGGCGGAAGGGTGGAAGTTGGGGTGATTCTTCCGATTTGAAGCGAGGATCCGACCTGCTTTGCGCCGCCATTCTGCGGCGGAGCTCGGCAGGGTGGGTCGGGGCAATTCTGGGTGTTGCACCGGGAACGGGGCTGTCCAAGCTGGATGTCGGCGTAAGGGGCGAGAATTCGCTCCGGCCGCCCAAGGGTGCGGTGGAGCTTAGTGGGATAGAGGGCAGGGTGGGTACGTTGGCTATTCCACTCCCTGCTGGGTCCGCTGTTATGGGCGGTACGGGGCGGTCCGACTGCAGTCGGTCTGGGGCAGAGGCCGCGGATGGTATAACGGTCCGAACGCCGCCGCCATCCATCAGGGACGGCATCGGCAGGTCCGGAATCGGGTTGGGAGTTTCGGACGCGGGCGGGACTGTGGTTGGAGCTGACGCGCCAGGCGGAGGTGCGGATTCCCTGGGGAATTGGGGGGCATAGGGAGGAAACGTTTCCCTTGTTCCCGGTGGCTGGAATTCAACCGATGGCAGAGCCATGCCGGTGCGGGACGGCTCCTCCCAGGGGCGACTCTCGGAGCTCCGGGGTTGAGGGAGATTCAGGAGTGAACCGCTGGGCATTTGCATGCTCGGCAGGTTCATGGGGAATCCCTCGATGGGGAGGTCCGATCGCTCTGGATCGGAATGAAGCTCTTTGAGCCATTCCTCCCGGGTCAGGACCCGGATGGGGATCCGATTATCGCCGCTCGGGAACAAGGTTTGGTCTGCCGAGATCGTCGATTTCCTGAGCAGCAGGTTGCGCTGTTCGAAGGGGCCGAGGCCATCCAGGCGGACCATGACTGATCGGCCGGAGGGATGCAGGCGAGGAACGATGAGTCCCCGGTGTCCCTCCCATGTATAGGCACTCAGGGCGAGGGTGGGCTGGGGCAAATAGATTTCGACCTCGAACTCGCCTGCGGCGACGGAGCCATAGTTTCGGATCTCCAACGAGAAGGTGTTGCGGTCGACATTTTGAGCCTTGGCCTGGAGCTGCAATCGAGCCTTCATCCACCGTCCGAGCTCAGAAAAGGAGGTCACCCAAACAGCGGGGCGTTGGACATAGGCGGCGAGCCGTTCAGTGGCCTCCAGCATTCCCGGCAGGTTCATGTGCTGGGCATTGGTCGAGAAGGCGAAGAGGCCGCCTGCGCGGCGGATATTGTCAAATTCGTGGCTTGCCTCTGCGAAGATGGCCTCCGGACCTGAGCGTTCCCGCACGTGGAAGATTTCGAAGTCGTCTGGAGCGAAGGACGGGATGACCACGATCCCGTGGGCGGGACCGAATCCCTGCCACCAGGGCATACTGCCGTTGCGGGATTCATGCAGAAAGCAGTAATCATAGCCGATCTGGGCAAAGGCGAAAAAGGTTCGGTAGTCGTACTGCAGTTCCGGCAGGCGAACCCCGGAGAGGGACCATGCCTGAAGGGGTTCAGCGGCGGCCATGGCTGCTTTGAGCCGGGTCTCCTGTTCCTGCAGGATGCTCATCTGCACATCGAAATCGTTATTCCTGGCCATTCCTGATTCCATCAAGGAGACCTCCCCGTGTTCGGCGAAACTTCGGAGGAGGGTCGGGCTCTGTTCAGCGATGGAGGAGAGCAGGAACATCGTCGTTGCGGGCAGTTGCACTTTGCGGAACGCCTCGATCGCGCGGAGGGCGATGTCCTGGTTCCGTTCGATGTCCATGGAGAGGACGGCGGCGGACCGGTACGACTGCGGCCACCAGGAGACCGAGGCGATCGGTTGGTGCCGACCGTATGCAAGGGCGTTTCGAACGATGGCCTGCCAGGCCTGTTGGTTGGAGAGGCTTCCCTGGACGGCGGTGATCGGAAATCCGAGCCAGAGGAACCGGCCATCGCCGATATCGCCGACGACGGCGGCTGCTTCTTGCGCCCAGCGCCTCGATCGCTGCGGACCTTCAGCGGCGGTCCCGAACCATTCAAGGGGGGCGTAGTAACCTGGATTCGACCAGCGTGCGGTGACCCGTGGGGCCGCTTCGCTCAGGGCGACCGTATAGGTCGGCGGGATCCCTGCGGTGATCGGCGTGTTACCGATTGCGATCACGCCGCCCAGGGTCTCCTTTTGCGGGAGCCGTTGTGCCAGGCCACCTGCGGGGCTGCTGGTGTAGAAGAGTCCCATCGCCCGTTCGAAGGACCATTGGCGCGTCTGATTCACGAAGGGGTTGGCGGAGGCGACGATACCGCTGTAGACGAGGAATCCCCCGCCTTTGACGAACCGGAACAGGGCGGCGAGCTCCTCTGTTTCCATCCGCTCGGTCCACGGTACAATCAGCACTTCGAAGCCGCTCAGGTCGACTTCGGCGAGGGCGTCGATGAGGGTGACGGAGGCCCCTTCGGCATGCAATAGGTTTCGCCAGGTGGAGACCTCCTCGGTCCATTGACGCTCCAGTGTGGTGGGATCGTAGCCCATGGGGGCGAAGATCCCGGTACGCAAGGAGGGCAATGCGCTGGGATCCAAGAGGTTGGTGGTCGATTCCCCCACCCTTGGCCCCCGTGGCGAGGTGACGGCGATAGTGGGATCGCCTTCGCTATTGGGGGGAAACCATCCGCGTGAGCATCCGGCCACGAGGAGCAGCAGCGGTGCGCACCCGCATACGAGGAGTGCGGAGGTCCACCGACGCCGCGGTCGCCTCTCAAGACCCCGGTCCGGTCCCGGAACATGCTGCTTATTAAGGGGATGGGTAGGGGAGGTCATATCGGCTCAGAATCGGTACCAAAGATCAACGGAATAATTAGTGGTGGCGTACTCTTCCTTGTCAGGGATACTGGTACTGGTTGTCGCATACCCGGCGAAGGCGCCTAGATGGAAGTTATCGGTAAAGTTGTAGGTCAAGCCACCTTGCACGCTATAGACGAAGTCGGAACTTTGGTCGACGTAGAAGACTCCGCCCTCCATGGTATAGGAGAGCTTTGGAAAGATCGGACCTTCGCTGACCAACACGCCTCCGTATTCAGTGTACGAGCTTGGGCTGTAGTACTGGGGGCGAACTTCGGAGAAAGAGTTGTGGTTGATTGCGGGGCCGACGGCGATCTTCGGATTCCGCTGCAGGTCGTACAGCAGTCGGGCGCGGCCGCGGAACCGGGAGTTATCATCGGAGAACTCACCCATCATTGCATTGCCGGTAAGGTGGACTCGATTCCAGGAGGAATCCGGATGTCTCGACCAGCCGTGGACGGCGGCTTCCAGGAGGAGGTCATCCGATTCGATTCGATCGTTGAGGAGGCTTTCCATGGTATTCACCTCGTAGACGATGTCCTGGTGGCGATATCCGACTGCGCCGTAAACCGAAGGGCGCATCCAGTAGCCGAGTTTAGCCAATGCCTTGGCTCCGGTCCCGACGTCCTCGCTGTATTGGACTACTGACCCGGCGGCCTCGCCGACGAGCCGTTCGTTAAACTCGTAATGGGCACCGAGCCCGCCCTCGTGGGCATGGATTCGGGGTGCATACGGGTCGCTCGGGTCGAGGCGGGCCTGCACGAGAAGTTCGTCCTGATCGAAGGTGTAGTAGTTGTAGATCGGCAGGACGGTCCAACGGCCGTTACCGCTGAAGAGCCGTGGTCTCGCATAGAAATTGAAGAGGGTGAAATCGGTGTATTCGTCCTGAATTCCCCGGATTCCGGTGTTGATCTGGGGCCGCAACTGGCGTCGGGTTTCAATCAGGCCGTTGAGGGCGGTTTCGTTGGTGGGGTCGAGCGCCAAGGCCTCTTCATAGTTGAGAATGGCCTGCCCCTGTTTGCCGGAGAAGCGGTAGAGGGTCCCGAGTGCAGCTCGGAGGTCGGGGTCATAGGGTGCTTCGCGGACCAATTGTTCGGTCGATTCGATCGCAACCGGCAGGGAGCCTTGGCTCCAGCTCATGACCTGATAGAGTTTCTGCCTGACCTGGGTGTCCTCGGGGTCCGCCTGCATGACCAGCCTATAGTTTTCGACGGCTGGGCCGATTTTGCCTGACCAGGAGAGCACGTCTGCGAATTCCTGACGAACCTTGAAGTCGTTGGGGTGATCGTGCAGGTAGCGCTGATAATGGACGAGGGCGCGATCGGACTCCCCGCTCTGGACGCGTGCACGTGCCAGTCGGAGCTCGGCCGCACTGTTCTCCGGGTCTTCGAGGAGCAACTGGCGTGCCCTGCGGACATCCATCCGAGCATGTTCCGCCTGACGTTTGTCGGCCGCCTCCAGCAAATTGTCCAGGTACGGATCATTCACGCCCTGTTTTTGCAGGATTTTGAGCTGGTTCGCCGCTTCGCTGTAGTCCTCCCGACGCAGCAACAGATTGGCATAGCGATAGCGTGTGTCGATGTCCTCGGGATCCAGATCGAGTTTGCGCTGATACCGCTCCAGGAAGAGTGGACTGGTCAGTTCGATCTCCTTGATTTTTTGGAGAGCGACCTCGTATCTCGGGTCGATCTGATAGATCAACTCATACTCACGAACGGCCTCCTCCCACATCTCCGCCCATTGGAAGACCGAGGCTCTCATCCAACGCGCCTCCGAATGGGCTGGGTCTTGGGCGACGATTTCGTTCAACTGTCCCATGGCGGCAGGTAAATTCTGTTCTGAGATATGAACGCTGGCCAGTTCGAGCCGTGCGGATTGGTCGAAGGGGCTGGACTGCAGATATTCCAAATACTGTTCTGCGGCGTCCTGGTATTGCTGCATCCAACTCAGGAGCCGGGCGTACTCGAGGCGGACGGCCTGTTGGGACGGGACGGCATAAAGATATCGTCCGTATTCTGCAGCCGCCTCCTTCCACTGACGTTCTGAGGCCAGCCGTCTGGCGAGACTGAGGCGCACGGGATGATTGAGCGGTTCCTGCTCGAGCATACTCTTGAGACCGCTGACACTCTGTGCTGCGTGGCGCGTCTCTTCGGCCTCTTTCAGCTGATCCAAGGCCTGGATCACGGTGGAGGACTGCGGTTGGATTGCCTGGGCTTGGAGATAGATGGAGCGTGCCTTGGGAATGTCGCCGAGATACTCGTAGACGTGTCCCAGCTGGACCATGGCCTCCACATTGCTCGGGTTGTCCGCCAGAATGCCGGTCAGGTCTGACTCCGCGGCTTCGATCTCGCCTGCCCAGGTCAGGACTCGGGCCTTTTCGATCCGAACCGGAAGGTCCGTAGGGTGTTGATCCAGGTAAGCTTGGAACGCGGAAATCGCCTTGTCATACTGCTCTGACCAGGCCATGTAGCGGGCCATGGTGAGCAACGCCTTGGGATCTTCGGGCCGCAATGCGACATAGCGCTCATACAGCTTGGCAGCCTCTTGATACTGGTCCAACAGGGCGAGGTCGTCGCCCAATTGCCGCAACAGCTCATCATCGTCGGGGCTCTGTTCCAGGGCCTGGCTGGCCTGGTCGATCCTGGCCTGCACCGCTGTCTTGCGGACGGCCAATATCTCTTCTCGCAGTTGACGGATGGAGGCATCGTCCGGTTCGGCCAGGAGGAGATAGTCCACTTCGTTCAGGGCGTCGGAGAACAGCTCGGCTTCGGTCAGGGCATCGATCAGTTTTCGGCGCACTTCCTGGTCATCGGGGTGTGTCGTGAGCCAGACCTGATGTTGTTGAATGCGCAGCTGAGAAGATCCGGCCAACGCGGCCCGTTGCTCGAGTGCCTGCTGATGGGTTGGGTCGATATTCAGGACCTGCTGGTAGAGATCATAAGCTTCCAGGTGGCGCCCTTTCCATCGGCGCACCTCGGCCAGCAGGAACAGGGCGTCCTTCTGTTGGGGGGCCTCTTGGAGCAGCATCTCGAGTTGGGTCTCCGCGCCCTCGAGATCGTCGCTCCATGCCAGGGCTGTTGCCAGGCCCAGGCGTGCCTCCAGATCGGTAGGATTGCCGGCGATCAGCGCCTGCCAAGCGGCGATCGCCTCCGGGTAGGATTCGTGGTTGGTGTATTGTTGCGCGAGCTCTCGTTGAACCGATCTGTCATCGGGTCTGAGCTTCAGGTATTCCTGAAACTGCCGTATGCTTTCTTCGTAATCCTTTGCCCAGGAAAGGCTGCGGGCGAACTCGAGTGTCGTGGCTGGATCGGGGCGGATTGCCAGGGCTTGGCGATAGGCGTTTGCGGCTTCGGCATGCTTATTGGCGGTATTGAGGGCGCGGGCGTATTCGATCAACTCGTTGGGGTCATTGCGGTCCAGGGCGCGTTCCCAATGGGTCAGGCTCTGTTGAAACATGTCGGCTGCATAGGCATCGGAGGGGAGCTTTTGCAGGATGCCGGCGAAATTGGTGGCTGCCCGTTTGTAGTCACGCAACTCGAATTGCGTATTGGCAAGCAGCGCCCGAGCGGCAATGTCGTCCGGGTTATCGCGCAGGTGAAGCTCGAGCTCCTTCGTCGCTTCCAAATAGACTCTTCCGCCAATAAGCTCCTGGGCCTGAAGTAAATGTGGTCCTGGCTTCGGCTCTCCATACGCCTGCTCGGACGGCTTGGCCGAGGCATTGGCATCCTGCGGCTGTTGTGCCTGCACGGGCCACAGGGTGAGCATCAAGGCGAGGGCAGACCGCAGCAGGTGGCGAAACCCGGGTGTCCGACCCAAATCAACCCCGAAGGTGAGTAAAGAGGACTTGGCGATCATGGTGCGGGGCCTCAGGAGCCCAGGGAGGTGGGCTCGGAGATTTGGAGTTCCTGAATGGCGTTTTTTACGACGTTGAGAGAGATCGAGGTCGCCCCTTGCATAAACCCGGCGAGGAGGGCGAGATCACAGATGTTGTTGATCACACGTGGAATTCCACCACTCTGTGCATGGACGGCCTCGATGGCCTCGGGGGTGAAGAGGTCTGCGCGTCCACCTGCGGCTCTCAACCGGTGTGCGATGTACTGTGCGGTCTGACTGGCATCGAGGGGCATCAAGCGCCAGCGAACCGGCAGGCGCTGCAAGAGGGGGGGGATGTTGGCCAGCCGGTCGATGAGGGATTGTTGCCCGATCAGGATCAGGATGAGGGGTGCGTTTTGGGATTCCTCGTGGATGTTGAGCAGCATCCTGATGTCCTCCAGGGCTTGGTCATCCCGGATGGACTGGGCCTCGTCGACGATGAGGACGGTACTGCGGCCCTGCTCCCCGATGCTACGGAGTCGATCACGGATCTCCCGCAGGAGCAGATATCGGGTCAGATGAAGCGGTGGTGGTGTACCCTCTTCCTGGAGCTCGGTCAGGATGAGTGCGTACAATTCGGAGGTGGGGAGGTTTGGATGGGTAATGACGACCGATTGGAATTGATCCAATTCGTTCAACCGCTCCATCAGCAGTGACCGGACGAGGCTCTTTCCGCTTCCGTACTCACCATAGAGCACGGCCCCTCCCTTCGCCTCCTTGATGGTGTAGACCAGGCGCGCGATGGCCTCCCGGTATTGCTCAGAGAAAAACGCGAATTTGGTGTCCAAGAGATTGTCAAATGGACGCTGTTTTAACTCCCAATGGGCCAGATACATAGTCGGGAATCTCCGCCACTTTTCTATTCGAAGAAGTATTCGCTGAACCGGATTCCGGTTGTCTTGGATCCGGTGGAATGCGAGTCTTCAGGCTTCTCCGCTCTTTGAGCGGGAGCATCTTTGGGCCTGCTGCTGAACCGTCCGCCGTTCTGATTCGGATCGCTCGCTTTGGGTGGAGCATCCGAACCGGATGTAAATATGGGCATTTGGCTCATCCGGAGACCGCACTGCTCCTTACCTTCCTTCGGTTTTGCCAGGGGGGGGATTCGTTCCGCATTTTTGGAGCCGTTTTGATCTGTGGGCAATCGGGATTCGGAGCCTCCCGACAGGTCTTCGCGCGGTTCGAACACCAATCCGTGCTCGGGGATCATTCGATAAGGCCAGATTGGGAAGGGTGGACTGAGGGCGAGGACCTTCCGGAACCGGAATTCGAACCGTGTTGGGACCTCGGGATCACGCTCCTCAACGACGTCGAGCTCGAAAGAGCCGATGACGCGCTGTTCAATGGCCTGCCGCACCTGATGGGCCGCTCGGGAGGCCGGCATGGGGAGTGTCATCAGCGTGGTTACACCGAGCTGCTCCAGGGCGCGGATCAAATTGTCGACCAAGGCCGGGATATGCTCCAGCCCAGTCCCTGTCAACCACGGGGTGACCGGATCGAGCACGAGGCGTTGGCAATCGAACCGATGGATCAATTCCCCCATACTGCGAAAGCCTTCCGCGGGATTGAAGGGTATTCCGGATGGCGGATGGTATTCGAGGATGGTCAGGCTTTCATCATTGAGAAACGGAAGGAGGTCGAATCCTGCGTGCTCTGCACGGATCAGGGTATTCTCTTTGTTCTCCTCGGTCACGTGCAGGCAGACCTCCCCCTTTTGGAGTCCGGCGTTCAGGAAGTGGAAAGCCATCGTTGTCTTTCCGCAATTCTTGGGCCCCGTCAGGAGATAAGCCCGCCCCTGATAGAACCCATCCAGGGTTTTATCTATGGGAAGCAGTCCTGTTTGTTGTCGTTCGAGCATGTCTCCTCCGCTTCCGGGATGAATGAAAAGGGCGCAGTGGTGTCCCAGAATCAAAGCTCCAGATCCGTATACCAGGGACATCCGCTCAGGTCTGCTCCTAGCGAAAGTGCAGACAGGGTCGGTAGCGGGGGGGAATCGGAACATGAATATAGACTGCGGGAGGCCTCCCTCCCACTTGCGTGTGACATCGAATCATCCCCCCCCTATTGCATCGGCGCCCATGCAGAGTGCTGTGGCCCAGGCGTCCATGCTGACCTGAATTTACGAGTAATATGCCTGACGTGTCAAGGTTTTGCTTTGCCCCCTAAACGGGAAATCAGCAGATTCTCAAACGTCACGCAGGGTCCATCAACGGATAGGACACACCTAGGCTTTGCCTGGTCCCTACTTTACCAGCAGGCCCGGACCATGCAACTCAGCCCTCCGGAGTTAATCGCGCCTCCGTTTGGCATCCCGAATCGCGAAAGGCGGGCCAGGCTCGAGAATCGGCGGGATCCAATTCATCTTAACGTGAGGGCGGATGCTGGTCTCCTTGGTCAGGGCGCTGCTTCGTCACCCTCTGAGGCGAGCCATTTTTGGAAAAATTCCCATGTCTGCCGTCCGCTGAACTCGTGGTCGCCACTGAAGATATCGGCGGTAAAACGCTCTGGCGCGCCGAGCAGGCCATACAGCTCTTGGAGGTTCTCGACGATTCTGCGGCTGGCGCCGATCGGGAATTCCGTGTCTCTGGTCCCGCTCTCCATCAGCAGGGGGCGTGGAGCGATCAGGCCGGCGAGATCCAGCATTTCGATCTGTTTGCCGAGGCCGGCCACGAAGTGGTCGACAGACTGGTGCATTGCGAGGATGGAGCGTCGGAATTCGTTCAGGAAACCGCTGATGCAGGCCGCCTTGATGCGGGGGTCGACACCGGCGACAAGCGAGGCGATGAAACCGCCGCAGGAGATGCCGACCACGCCGATATGATCGGATTGGATCTCTTCCATCTTCTCCATCAGATCGAGCATCCTCAGGGCGTCGAACAGCCGGAGGCCGGCCATGGTGCGCCCTAGGTGGGTCAGGTACATGGAGGGGTGCTGACTGCTGTCCGAGGAGCCTGGGATCGTCTTTTCAAAATCGAAGTCCCTGCGTCGGCCGAACCCGAACTGATCAGGAACCACAGCGACGAACCCCGCCTGTACCGCCTGGATCGCAAAATCTTTTTGGTAGCCGGGGTCTTCTCCCTCCCGCGGGTTCCCGTCTTCGAGCAGGCCACAGATCTCGTTCATGCCGTAGCCCCTACCGTGGAGGCAGAGAATGCCCGGTGCGGGCCCATCATGATCCTTCGGCGTCAGGACAAAGAAGGGCACCCAAAGGTCCGGAGCCGTCTCCACTTCATAGTAGAGCCGCCAATAATCGCCACAATCGGCGCGTTCGCGCCGCTTGGGCTTCATCGGCTGCTGGGCGTATTCGGGTGCCAAAATCTCGTGGAGCAGCTTCCGCGTCTCCTTCTGCCACTGTTCGAACGCACCATCGCGTGGATTGGGCATCGGACGCTGCCGTGCCTCCTCGTTGTAAAGGCGGTTCAAAAACGGAAGGGGTTGAAATCTTCGGCTGGCAGAATCAGCACGCAGGTGAGGTTTGGTTGCCATGGCTGGGAAACCTCAGGATTGGTCGAGGCATACACATCTGTTTTAAATCAAGTCCTGAAAAGGGGATCTACAGGCCTTCCTACATTCTTCATAAATACTGAAGTTCCCTAATTTAGGCAAGGATTTCTGTCAATTAAGCCCCATCACCTCTGCGACGACGGCCGGATCGGAGAGGTCCGCCAGGGCGTGGTCCGCCCCGGCTTCAAGGAGTTGTGCGGGGGAAAAGCTGCCGGTTCCGACTCCGAGGGTCCGTCCTCCAAAGGCGCGTCCACAGGCGATGTCCCAAGGCGTATCGCCGATCACCCAGCACTGCTCCAGCCTGATCGTCGCCCCGGTCGTGGCGACGGCGCGTTTGATTGCAATGGGACCGAGCAGGTTCCGGTCTCCATGATCACTGCCGTAAGCGCCGCGGCGAAAGAAATCCAGCAGTCCGAACGCCATGAGTTTCGCGTTGGCCCCCGCTTCGATGTTGCCGGTCAGAATGCTCAGGTAGACATCTGGGGCCGCGACCAGGCGTTGGAGCAGCGCGGGAATGCCGGGGCAGAGCCGACCGCGGTCGGACATGTCATGCAAGCGGTGAGCAAGGTGTACCTCGTACGAGGAAAAAAAACGGTGCTCCAGTCCGTTCGAATCATCCAGTCCGTGCTTGGAACGGATCTTTCCCCAGATGATGGGATCGGTCTGACCATGGAATGCGATTTCCTCCAGGGTGTCCTCAATGCCGGTGACCTCGCGCAACGCGTCCGAAAAGGCCAAGCGCCCGCTCGGTGCGGCTTGCAGTAGTGTCCCGTCAATATCGAACAGCAGTACCTTCATGCATCTCCTCGTTTCCGGTTGGCTCGTCGGGCTTCGAGTACTATCAACGATCGCGGACGGAATTTCATGCTAGCGCTTGTCCGAAACCTCATGGAGCCCCAACGGAAGGTTGCTGGTTCCGGATGGGGAGGACTCCCGCAGAGAACGCAGAGGGCGCGGAGGTTGATTGGGAGGGGGGAATGCGGCTCCATTGGAGGAATTTTCAGCAACTGCCTTGGTCTGCTGAAACGGGATTTCCAAGAAATTCCCCAACAACATGGCCGGCGCAAAAGATCAACCGCCAAGACGCCAAGGACGCCAAGAAAGAAAAGATGAGATACGGAACCGGCC
>CALLYA010000123.1 GCA_937875495.1 uncultured Verrucomicrobiota bacterium | reverse complement strand
CCGGGTCCGGATGGGGAGGTCAGGTTGAGAATGCGGCTACCTTTTCGAACGAACTCTAACAAGAGCCCGGAATCGTACCCGAACACAATGATACGGCGAGTACGAGTACGAGTACGAGGGGGTGCCGAACAGTCCGATCATTGTCGAAATCGAAATCGGTATCGGTATCGGTATCGATCCCTCCTCTGTATTGCGCCTGGCCCTCTCAGCACCACAACAGTACGGTTGGGCCACCCGGTTTCTCGTGCCCGAATCCCAGCCCGCGTCCTTTCGATACCGAGACCGATAGCGACCCCGACCCCGATCTTAATTCGCCGTTGACCTTATCGGACGAGCTCTAGCTCCCGATCCGACCGATCCGACCGATCCGACCGATCCTGGTCGAAATCGGAATCGATCCCTGCTCTGGTTGGCGCCCACCCCCTCTCGAATGCACTATTCCTCCTGTCCCGTGTCCGCACGCAAACTCGAGAGCCCGACGTAGTACTTGCAGTAGTGGTGGCCGTCGTTGAAAAGCGCACCCTCGCTCGGCTGACAACGGACCAGCACCGTCGCGCGCTTGGTGACCCGATTGACCATCCCGCGAACGGTCTGGCCTTTGTATTCAAAGCAGACCCGGCTGCCGACCCGCAAGCCCATGTCGTGCAGCTCCACCCGCGCCGACGCCAGCGAATGCGTCACCTCCGTATGACCAAACCATTCATAGGCAAGTCTGCGGAATCGATGGGCAGAACAGCTCGACCTGCCATACAACAGGAATTCGGCCAAATGGACCAGCTCATGCTCCAGAACCAACATCATGGCCGTCAAACGATCGCGCGCATAGATTCCGTTGATTTTAATGGGACCAGGCCTTAAGTCCGTAAAACTCCGCGCCAGGAGATAGGAAGAGACTTGGACATCGAACCTGCGGGGCCCCATCCGCGGTCCCGAAGCAAGTACCCGCCCTCCAGCTCGACTCAATCGGGGGTTTGCCGAGAATGCGACCGTATGGTTCCCAGCTTCGATCAGGGTCGATAAGGCGCCCTTGAAGACCATGCGCTCGTAGACCTCGAAAAGAAACGTCACGTAATCCCCAACGAGAAACATGCGTTCGTTACGGTCCAGCTCCGGGAATAGTTCGAGGTACCGGCCGGCCATTCGATCCCGCTCTAGAACCGCATGATCCGACCGCCTCAGTGAAAGCAAATACCGCCTGGCGGTTTCCGCCGATTCAAAATCGCGCTCTCCCTCCATCCTCTCCCTCCCCCTCGGGTAGCAGCAAGCATTCCATCGTCCCCCACCCATGGCCAATCTCTGCACCCGTCTCCGCCATTGGAAGCTCAATCCACAGATACAGAAAAGGGAAATCGAGGTCGGGGTCGCGATCGGAATCGATCTCCCCTCAACGGCTTGGCCTTCTCCATCACAAGGCCAGAAATTGTTTGCCTTACGCCCGATCGGATGCACAAGATGCCATGGGAGGTGCGATCCCCTCCGACCCATCTGCAAGCATTTTCAATAGCATCACATAAGGAGAATTACCATGTCCGAACCGTTTCGACTGAGTACCTGCCCACCTACGAACCGATTGCGCAACGCCCTTCCCAAGATCGGAATCCGTCCGATCATCGACGGGCGCAGAAAAGGCGTGCGCGAGTCGCTCGAAGATCAGACGATGAATATGGCACGGGCGGCCGCCAAACTGATTTCCGAAAACCTGCGCCACCCTTCCGGGCATCCGGTCGAATGCGTCATTGCCGATACCTGCATCGGCGGTGTCGCCGAGGCAACCCTGTGTGCTGAAAAATTCGCGCGTTCGGGGGTCGGTGTCTCCCTCTCAGTCACCCCATGCTGGTGCTACGGCACCGAAACCATGGACACCGATCCTTTGATCCCCAAGGCCGTCTGGGGATTCAACGGGACCGAGCGCCCGGGCGCCGTCTACCTGGCCGCCATGCTGGCCGGCTATACCCAAAAAGGCCTCCCCGCGTTCGGCATCTATGGACGCGATGTCCAGGATAACTCCGACACGACGATACCAGAGGATGTCAAGGAAAAAATCCTAAGGTTCGCACGGGCCGGGCTCGCCGTGGCACGCATGCGCGGCTCCTCTTACCTCGCCATCGGTTCGGTCTCCATGGGGATCGCCGGCTCTATCGTCAACCAGGACTTCCTTCAGGAATACCTCGGGATGCGCACCGAGTCGGTCGATATGTCCGAGATCACCCGCCGTATCGACGAGAACATCTTCGATCCGGAGGAGTTCAAGCGCGCCTTGGAATGGGTCCGGCGCAACTGTATTGAGGGGCCCGACAATAACCCGCCCGACTTGCGACGATCCAGGGAACAGCTCGATAAGGACTGGGAATTCGTCGTCAAGATGACCCTGATCTGCCGCGATCTGATGGTGGGCAATCCTCAGCTGGATGGGATTGGCTACGGTGAGGAGGCCCTCGGGCACAACGCCCTGGCAGCCGGATTCCAGGGGCAGCGCCAATGGACCGACCATTTTCCCAATGGCGACTTCATGGAGACCTTCCTCAATTCCTCTTTCGATTGGAACGGAATCCGCCAGCCCTACGTCATGGCGACCGAAAACGACAGTCTCAACGGTATCAGTATGCTCTTCGGCCACCTGCTGACCGGGACCTCCCAGATCTTTTCTGATGTGCGAACTTACTGGAGCCCCACGGCCATCGAACGAGTGACTGGCTGGAAACCGACCGGTATGGCCGAGAACGGGTTCATCCATCTGATCAATTCCGGCTCCACCACCATGGATGGCACCGGCAAGATGAAGCGCAACGGCAAACCGGCGATGAAGCCCTTCTGGGAGATCGCCCAGGAGGAGGTCAAGGCCTGCCTCGACGCGACCCTCTGGCGGCCAGGCTCCACCGGCTACTTCCGGGGCGGCGGCTTCTCCAGTGACTTCCTCACCGAGGGCGGAATGCCCGTGACGATGTCCCGTATCAACTTGGTCAAGGGCCTCGGACCGGTCATGCAGATCGCCGAAGGCTATACCATCGAGGTCCCGGATGCCGTCCACGACAAGCTCGATCTTCGGACCGACCCGACCTGGCCGACCACCTGGTTCGTGCCGCGCCTGACCGGGGAAGGCAACTTCCGGGATGTCTATTCGGTAATGGCCGCATGGGGTGCCAACCACGGAGCAATCAGCTTCGGACATATCGGTCCGGATCTGCTCGCACTCTGTTCCATGTTGCGCATTCCCGTCTGCATGCACAACATCCCCAGTGATCTGATCTACCGTCCGACCGCGTGGAACAGCTTCGGGTTGGATCCCGAAGGCAGCGACTTCCGCGCATGCCAAAACTTCGGTCCGATCTACGGCTGAGGCTTGGTCAGATCGCAAGTCACAAGACGCGCGCCGGAACCGGCGCGCGTTTTGTTTCCATCCATGTCTCGGCGGGTACACCCCTCCTCAATCCAGATGAAAAACCTCCGTAAGCTCGTCGGATACCGGGCTGTTGTCCGGATTGGAGGGCATCACCTCCACCATGTGTGCCCACCATCGGCGGCAAACCTCGGTTTCTGCAATCGCCGCCCAGCGGGCCTCGTCCTCAATCTCGACATAGGCGAAGAGCTGGTTTCGAGGTGGATCCAGGAAGATCGAGTAATTGGAAACCCCATGCGACTTGAGCACCTGCTCCAATTCCGGCCAGATGGGGTTGTGACGGCGACGATACTCACCATGCCGATCCGGGTTCACTTGCATACGAAACGCCTTGCGAATCACTGTGGCCCTCCCTCCGAAACACCCTGCCTCCCGCTGAACATCAAACCCCGTCAATCCAGTCCGACCGAGAAGAGGCAATCCAGATCATGCCTTGAATAAGCACGATAGGCCACCATCGATTCCGTTTCCCGAATCCCCTCCAACTGCACCATCTGATTGGTCACCAGTTCAGCCAGGTCCTCATTCTTCTGAACCCGCACCACCGCTACCAAATCAAATCGGCCGCCCACTGAGTAGACTTCCGAAATCCCATCCATGTCGGCTAACGCCTCCGCAATCTCGTTGATCTTCCGAGGCTCCACTTTCAACAACACAATCGAAGTCATCATGACACGTACACCCTTGTCCCTGATTCACCAATTAAAGACCATTACCGATCGATCATACATGACCCCCATCAGAGACTTCAAACCAAACTGCCCCCCGACCTGCGGTCTCGCCCTCAACCCCATCTTCCCCGAACCTTCAGGCCCTCGTGGCTGGAGGTCGCAAGAAAAGGTCGATGGCGAAGCAAGCTCGGGGATCGATTCCGATTTCGATTCCGATTTCGATCCCGATTTCGATTAACTCGATTAACTCGATTGACTCGACCCCGACCCCGATCTTGCTTTACCCTTGGGCGTTTTCAGACCGCCTCTAGCCGGCTGCATTCCCCCCACCGCTTTTCGCCACCTTTGGCCCTTCCAATCCCCGTCGGCCACTTCCCTTCCGGGTATCTTTTTCGCTTGACCCGAAGGGTGCCATTGATTCATGAATAAGAACCCCATAGGGGCCGCTTACACCCGGACTTCGGGAGAGAAACGGATCCCGCAACATCATCGTGGAGTTTCTGTAGGAGGGTGGAATGAAAAGGTATTGGATTCTTTGCAGCAGTCTTCTGCTCTGTATCAGTACAGGCTGGCTTCAAGCCGAGGTACAACCTGTGCTCGTCTTCCAGGACACATTCGACACGTCTCGCAACGACAACGATATCAACTTCGAAATGGGCGGGCGGCAATCCGGTACCGCGGCGCCGTTGTCCTATTCGGATACATCCGTCTACGAGGCCCTGACCCAGGTTAACAACGATGCCGCCCCCGGTTGGCTTTGGCTCCAACCGGATACCATCGAAAACCAGGCCTCCGTTTCCCCGCTCTACAACTTCAACCACATCGGCCCGTTCACCGTCGAGTTTGATGTCAACCCCGGTTTCGACGACGCGACCCACGCCTCCGGTGATTGGGCCGCCGTCATCATCGGCGCCAACGGTCCCAATACCTTCGTCAATGCATCGAACGGCATCGGAATCCTGTTCCGAAACAACGGGCAAATCCAGGTCTTCAATCGCAACGTTTCCGCCTATGGCGGAGACGGCGGAATCGACGGCGGGATGCCCCGCGACGGGTTCCACGTCGCCATCGAAGTCGATCTGACCGATTTCCTCGGACAATCTCCAGCCACCGTCCGGATGTTTATCGACGGCGTCCAGGCCGACATCAACCAGGACAACGGCCCCGAACTCGTTCTCGCCAACGGGCTGACCTCCAACTACATCACCCTGATGGGCTATGCCGAAGCCGGCAACACATGGACACACCTTTTCGATAACCTGAAAATCACCGGTATCCCTTGCCTCGAAATCGGTCAGACCACGGCCGAGGTCATGCGCAACGAGACCACCAGCCCGATATCCGTCACCATTCCCGCCGGCCTCAATGCCACCGAAGCCGCACAGGTCGTGATCACAAGCAGTGCTCCCGGTGTCGCACGCCCGACCGGCGCCGGCGATGACGGGATCCTCACCCTGGAGTTCCCAGCAGGCGGTGCCACCACGCAAACCTTCACCGTGGACGGGGTAGGCCCCGGATCAGCCGTGCTCAATTTCTCAAGCCCCCAAGGTATCTGCGTCGCTCAAAACCTCGCCGTGATGGTTGCCTCCGGCATTCCCGTCCAGGAAATGCTCTTCCTCGATAATTACAACACCTCCGAGGAGAGCTGGGATATCAATTATGAAATCGATACCAACCGCCAGACCGGCTCGGTGACGCCTCTGGAATATACCGAGGCCGCCAATACCGCCGCTGGCGGATTCGACGACCTCTTCACAGCCGTGAACTCCTCCCTCGCCCCCGATGAGCTCTATGTCGTCGAGAGCTGGGTTGCACCCAATCACAACTTCGTGGAAGGCAACGCATTCAAAATTGAGTTCGATGTTCACCCCGGTTTCAATATTGGCTATTACGAAGAAACGGACTGGGCGGCCGTGGCATTCGGTGCCTCAACCCCGATCGGCGTGCTTCCCCCCAATCAGGGAATCGCCGTCCTCTTCCGCAACAACCTGCGCTATCAGGTCTTCGCTGGACCTACCATGGTCTTCGAAAGCCCGCTGGAGGAACCCCTCCCGATTCCGCCGTTCCATGTCGAGTTCGACGTGCAGGCATCAGACTTCGCAGGCGGCGGACCGACCGTCGTCAGCATGTACGTCAACGACACCCAATACCCGCTCACCGGAAGCGGAGCCGAGTTGATCAAGGCAGATGGAATCCAGGGTAACTATATCTCCCTGATCGGATACGGGGCGTTCCTGGACCACAGCTTCGATAACCTGGAAATCACCGCTGATGCTTGTATTCGAACCGGGGTGAGCAGCCTCCAGTTCGAGCCGGGCATCACGACCTATGAGATGGCTGTACAGATCCCGGCCGGGTCGAATCAGACCCAGGCGATTGATGTCACTCTGACCTGTGCCGATCCTGACGTGGTCACTTTGGCAGGCGCAACCGACGGTGTCCTGGAACTTACCTTCGCCGCCGGTGGACCCAGCACTCAAATGGTCACCGTCCAGGCCGTGGGCAAAGGGATCACCACGATCGGTCTCGACACCACGAGTGCCCTCTGTTTCAACCCGCCGATCGAGGTCTCCGTCCGCACCGGGCTGGTCCTCAATCCCAGTTTCGAGGTCGATCCCAGACCGGCCGCACCCGGCTACGGCACGATCTCCAATTGGGCCGGCGGTAACGGCATCAACAGCGGCGGTCCGTTCTCCGATAACGGCATCGTGCCCGATCGCAATCAGGTCGCTTTTATCCAGAACTCAGGAGCCCTCACACAAAATATCGTCGGGCTCGACCCCGGACAGCTGTACTGGTTGCAGTTCTTCTACAACACCCGCAATTGCTGCAATGTTCGAACCGTGGATGTGGCGGCCTCCTTTGACGGGAATGAGTTGATCTATATCCCGAACGTCCAACCGGTCGGCAGTGAGAGCCTCTATGAATTCCAGAATGTCGAGTTCAGCCCGGGCAGCGACTCCGGACTCCTCGCTCTGCAAACGGTGGTCACCGGCGACGGTACCGGCCTGTTTGACGCGGTCACGATCGTGAAACGCTCCGCCGAGGAGCTGGTCATCTCCAATCCAAGCTTCGAAGCGAGCGGTAACCCGCCCGCCCCGGGATATGTCCGTCCCGCACGCTTGGCTGGATGGGTCGGGACCAATAACTACGGAGTCAATCTCTCCGGCGCAGGCCCCTTCGCGGACAACGGTATCAACCCGGATCAGGATATGGTCGCGTTTCTGCAGAATGCAGGTTCCTCACTGAGCCAGACCGTGTACGGCCTGGTCCTCGGCGAGGAGTATACCCTCAGCTTCAGTGCAAACGCGCGGTTGGGGAACAGCCCCAACCTGCTCGTGACCCTCAACGGGACAACCCTCCTGGACGAGGTGCTGGTTCCGGTGGAAACAGGACCGTATACCACCTACAACATTCCCTTCACCGCGACCGAGCCCCAGGTGGTCCTCACCTTCGCACAGACCGCCGAAGGCGATCACACGGCCCTGATCGATGACGTGCGCATCTTCGGCGAACGCTCGCAGCTGCCTTGCATCTCGGTCGAGCCCACCAAGTTCGACGTCGCTGTCGGTCAGACAGGCAACCTCGTCACCGTCACGGTCCCCGAGGCGCTCACCGCGGTCTTCAACCCGGTGTATGTCACCGTCACGACAAGCGATATGGAGTTGCTGGTTCCGGATGGCGCGAATGATCAAGGCCAGCTCACTCTCGCCTTCCAGGCGGGCGGCGACCTTTCTCAGTCGTTCGATGTCTTGCCCTTGCAACGGGGAGCCTCGCAACTGACCTTCTCCAACCCGCATGGTGTCTGCTTCGTCAATACGACCGTGTCCTTCAACGCAACCAGGAACTATCTCTCCAATCCGAGCTTCCAGGAGAATGGTGTACCGGCGTGGCCCGGTTACGGGGATATCGCAGGCTGGGGCGGAACAGGCAACTCCGGCGTCAATAATGATGTGCCGGCATCCAGCCCATTCGCCGACAACGGCATCATCCCGGATCGGAACCAGGTGGCGTTCATCCAAACCGATAACGCGATCTTCCAAAATATCGGCGGGTTGATCCCCGGCGAGCAGTACTGGCTGCAGTTCGCATATAACAAGCGGAATGGCGAGTTCCAGAGCGATCTCACGGTCACCTATGACGACCAGACAATCATCGTTCTGCCCGATATTCAGCCTGTCGGCGGTCAGAACCCCTACTACCAAGCGGCGGCGACCTTCACCCCGAGTGCCGATTCCGGACAGCTGCGCTTCCAGAACGCAGTCACCGGTGACGCGACCGTGCTCCTGGATGCCGTGTCCATTACCAAGCGCGGCCCGGAACAGGTGATGATCATCAACCCATCCTTCGAGGCCAGCGGCACACCCCCGTTCCCGGGCGTGATCGGTCCGCAATTGATGGCCGGCTGGGCTGGCACCGGCTCCTATGGTGTGAACCTCTCTGGGATCGGGCCCTTCGCCGATAACGGACTCAATCCAGACCAGGAGCGAGTGCTCATCATGCAAGGCATCGCCTCCGTGTCGCAGACGATTGCAGGACTGACCGTGGGTGAGACCTATAACCTCTCCTACGCATACAACGCACGGAGCAATAACAGCCCCACCCTTCAGGTCACCCTGAATGGAGCGGTTGTGCAACAGGCGACCGTGAACCCCGTGGGTGGCGAGAACCCGTACCTGGTCAATCATCACACGTTCGTCGCAGATCAGGAGAGCGTGACCCTCACCTTCAGCCAGGTGGCCGAAGGCGATAACACAATCCTGATCGATGACGTTCAGATTGCCCTCGGCGCCGGCCCGATCGAGCTCATCCTCGATATCCAGAAAGGCACCGCTGCGGGATCCGTCGTCCTGTCCTGGCCTGCCGATGGCGGACAGTCCAAACTGCAACGCGCCGACGGCCCCAACGGCCCCTGGACCGATGTCACCGAGCCAGTCGTCGAGACCGGCGGGGTGATGAGCGTCACCCTCCAGACCGGCAACGCCGCCGCGTTCTTCAAACTCGTTCAGTAATCCAGGCTGAGGGCGTTACCGCCTGAACCCAAGCGAGGCCGGGGAACCCTTCCCCGGCCTCGCCCTTTTTCGTAACCCCTGACCGAACAACAACTCCGACGAAGAGGCCTGTCTGCTCGAGCATCATCCCAGCTGAACCAGGGATGACCCGTGGCATTCCAAGATGGACGTCCTCAAACCGCCTTCATAAATGGTTGAATCCTGGGTTGTTGGTGAATACAATTCGCACCATTCGTGGGGAAGATTACGCGCTCGACTATTGCAGGAGGCAATTCATGATCCAAACAGCGCGCGCAGAGGGATACTACATCCGCATCGAACTGCTGGATGTCTCACCACCTGTCTGGCGGACCATGAACGTCCCGTCAGGAATCAGGCTCGACGAATTCAGCGTTCTCCTCATGATCGCTATGGGCTGGGAGGGTTCACACCTGCATCAATTCAGGGCGGGTAAGCAGGTCATCGGACACTCCGACCAGAGTGATCACGAGGCCCACCTGAACGAGCAAGAGCTCTTCATCGAAGACCTCTTCCAAGAGGATATTTCCCCGATCATTTTTGAATACGACTTCGGCGATGGCTGGGAACACGAGATCACACTGCTCGGAGAGCTCTCCGCCGAGGACGATCTCCTCGTCGTCATCGACGGCGAACGCGCCTGCCCCCCTGAAGATTGCGGCGGCCCGTCCGGATACGACGACCTCGTTCAGATCCTCGCCAATCCCAATGACCCGGAATACGAGGAAATGCTCGACTGGTTGGGGGAGGATTTCGATCCGGAGGCCTTCGATATCGATCTGGTCAATGACCTGCTCGCCGGCCTGGCCGAAGAGGATTTCACCAGTTTCATCAAGAACAACGGCGAGGACGAAGAAGAACAAGATTACCAGAGCGACAGCGACTTCTTCTGAGCCCAATCCTCCGCCTATTCCATCCCGATCAAACCCTGAACGAGCGGAGGGTTGCCCTCCCATGGACACCCGCTCCTTCGATCAGGCCGCATCCCACCCGCAAAGATGACGGTTCGGTAATCTTGATGACAGGTTGTTGTCACCCTCGCCGTGCGATCGTGCCCTCAATGCGATTTCAGGCGGGGGCCCATGTTCGCACGACGACCAGACCCTATCTATTCTTTCCATCAAGACGCCCGTTTGAACTTGAATGAGCATCCTGCGACCGGAGGGCAGTGTGGGCCGCGATCCAAATCTTCCATCCACCCGAACGATCCCGGAAGAGTTCTACCTCTCTGTGATCGTTCCCGCCTGCAACGAAGCTGATTGCCTGCCCGCTCTGGTTGAGGCCTTGCTTCGGACCCTGCACCCGCTGCATCGGCAATTCGAAATCATCCTGGTCGACGACGCGAGCACCGATTCAACCGCCGCCGTCATCCATCAGCTTCACTCCCAATACCCGGAGGTCGTCGGCCTTTTCCACAAGGCAAACCACGGACAGAGCGCCGCTATCGTGTCGGCCTTGCACATCGCCCAGGGCCATATCGTCGTCACCATGGACGCCGATATGCAAAACCCGCCCGAGGAAATCCCGCGCTTACTCGCACACCTCACACCTGGCACCGACGCCGTATGCGGCGTGCGCTTGCATAGAAACGATCCCGCCATACGCAGATTCGCCTCGGTTGTCGCCAACAGATTCCGAAATCTTGTCACGGGTGTTCCAGTAGAGGACGCCGGCTGCGGCCTGCGCGTCATCCTCAGAAGCGCCACCACCGAACTCCCTGTCTTTAACGGACTGCATCGGTTCATGACCACCATCCTGAAACTGCAGGGGTTCAGGGTCAAGGAAGTCCCCATCGCCCACCAGCCCCGGCTGGCCGGGGCATCCAAATACGGAATCAATGATCGACTGTGGCGTGGAATCGCCGATTGCATCGCCATGCGCTGGTACGCGCGCCGGGTGATCCCCGTCCGCAGAGGAGACGATCAAGCATGAATCGCACCCTGGGCCGCTCCTCCTACCTGTTGCTGACCGGCATGTGGATGCTGCTTCTGGTCGGGATCAACACAATCCCCCTGGAGGACCATGAGGCTTATGTCCTCCAAACCACTGAACAGATGCGGCAATCCGACGATTGGATCGTCCCGGTCTTCAATAATGCTTTGCGCCTGGAAAAGCCGCCGCTCAATTATTGGGCGACCGGCCTGATTTCAGCCCTCGACCCCTTTCATGAACGGGTCCAGATTTGGCACGGCAGACTCGTCTCCCTGTTGGCCGCGCTCCTGATGCTCTGGGCGACGGCACGGACGGGAGCACTGTTTTACGGCCCCTCCGTCGGCATGCTCGCGGCATCCCTGTTAATGGGTATGCAGGGCTTCATCCATTTATCACATAACGCACGTCCGGATTTTCTCTATTCATGCCTGGGCCTCCTCCAAATCCTCGCATGGACGGAGGCATGGCACGCGCAGGATCGTTCCCTTCGACAATGGGTCGGAAGCCTCAGTGGGTGGTTGGCCGCCGGCTTGGCGGTCTTGTCCAAGGGTCCCCAACTCCCGGGCATGATCCTGCTCGGTTTTCTCATTTTCCTGGCTCGTCAGAAGCAATGGCAACGTGTCCGCTCCATCCTGCGGCCATTGTCGGGATCACTCCTGCTGCTGATCATTGTCCTGCCGTGGTGGACAATCCTGAATCACAGGCTCCATGCCATGGGCGCCGATGTTTCGGAGTCCCAATTGTCCGGATCGCTCCTGCTCGACGTGGCCAGTTGGTGGGAGGTCCTGAAAGTCTACTATCTCTATACATTATTCGCGCTCACCCTACCGGTCGGGACCCTCCTTCTGTGGTTACTGCCCCAGCTCAAACAACTGAATGACAACACGGATCGCTTTGGAGAACTCATGCTCATCGGTATGGGAACCATCCTCGTCGCCTTCACCCTGGGTGGGCAATACCGAAAGCATTACATCATCGCGCTGCTGCCGATCACCGCCCTCCTCCTCGCCCGCCTGCTGTCTCGATGCTCACCGCCGACCATCCGGCCTCGTCTCAAACCGCTGGTCTATGTGCCGGCAATAGCAGCCGGCTTAGCCTGCTTCGCGTTCATCGCATGGAAAGGATGCTACCCCGCCCTTCTCGGACTGCCCATCGGCGGAGTGTTGGTCCTCACCCTGCTGAAGCGGGAGCTCGGCACCCTCGAGCATCCGCAGCAGGCCGTGATCATACCGCTGCTCCCCTGGATCGTTTACACCGCTATCCTCACGATCGGCATCGATACGACCCTCCCCCTGAGCGGAAAGCGCGCGGAGATTCAGGAACTGGCCAACCATATCAACGAAAGACTCGAACCGAATGGAGAGTTCGTGGAGTGGCAATCCGCAACTCCAACCCTACCCTTCCTGATCCATCGGGATATTCCCTGGTTCAGCGATCCCAAGGCGTTCGTTCAATACTTTCAGGCCCACCGCTCCGAAGCACCGTTCTTCGCAATCCTCCCACACTCCGAACTCCCCCGACTACGAAGGAGCTTTGACCTCGAACTGCGCTACGTAGAAGACGATCCAGAGGATTTTGAGCAGCCGCCGGTCATCGTTCAGTTGTTCGCCGTCAGGCCTTCTCCTGAACGTGCGACTGAGGATACAACGCCTGCAAATCGGCAACAGGTTCCAACACTCCGCGTCGGATTCACTTCCCGGCTTCCCAATCGATGAGATTGAGCCATACTGTATCGGTTGTTGAACTGCCATCGGTCTCCCTTGCCAGAAACACCCGCCATAGAGATTGGCCATGAAGATACTGCTCATCGAGGACGACCCGCGAACCGCCTCGTTTATCATCAAAGGATTGCGCCAAGAAGGGTTCGCTGTGGATCACGCCGACAATGGCGAGGACGGCCTTCACCTCGCCATTGAAACCCAATGCGATGCCGCCATTGTCGATGTCATGCTTCCGCGCGTCGATGGAGTCACCCTGATCGAACGACTCCGTGGTGAAGGTATCGGCCTGCCAGTCTTGATCTTGAGCGCACGCTCCTCGGTTGAGGACCGTGTTCGCGGGCTCCAGGCGGGCGCGGACGACTACCTGATGAAGCCGTTTGCCTTCTCCGAGCTGCTCGCCCGCATTCATGCCCTGTTGCGCCGCGCCCACGCACAGGCGGACCCCGTCAACCTCCTTGCGGAAGATCTCCAGCTCGACCTCATTCGCCGCCGCGTCTTTCGCGCAGGCACCGAAATCGAGCTCCAACCCAAGGAATTCGCCCTCCTTGAATACCTTTTGCGAAACAAAGGCAGAGTCGTCTCCAAAGCCATGATCATGGAGCACGTCTGGGATTATAATTTCGATCCCCAAACCAATGTCGTCGAGGCCCGCATCTGCCGCCTGCGGGATAAGATCGATCGGGACTTCGAACGAAAACTGATCAAGACCGTTCGGGGAATGGGCTATGTCCTCGAGTAACCGAAAGCACCACCGGCAATCCTCGGTTGTCATGCGATTGACCCTGCGGTACGGCCTGGTTAGCGCTCTGTTCTGTACCGCCGTGTTCTACCTGGTCTCGGTCCGCATCCGGACCGCCATGATCCACCAGGTCGATGATTTGCTCACCGATGAGTTGCACGAGTGCGCCATCATCTACGAAACACAGGGGATGTCCGGCCTGGTCGAGGAATTCCTGCGCGAGACCGGCGCAACCGCACCCGATGAACTCTTCTTCCGCCTGGTTTCCGTGAAAGGCGAAGTCCTCAAGAGCTCGGACCTCACCCAGTGGGCAGGCATTGAAGAAGAACTCGTATCGGCGGCCATACCGAACCAAGGGGAATATCGGCATGTCACTATATTTTCGCACGACCATCCCCTGAACGCCCGGCTGGCTTCCCTCAACCTAGACGGCCGCGTTGTTTTGCAGCTCGGCCTCAGCCTCCAGCACGAGAACCTATCCCACCTCCGAACCCGGCAGATTCTCCTGGCAACCTCCCTGGCGATGATCGGCTTGAGTACCCTCGCCGGCTACTGGGTGGCCAGGCAGGCCATGACTGGGGTCCGAAGAGTCACCCGAACCGTGCAAGGAATCCATAAGTCGAACCTCAACCGACGGGTTCCCTCGGGAACGGAAGGGCGTGAGATCGATGAACTGGCCAGCGCGTTCAACCAGATGCTGCACAGAATCGAGGCCCTCGTCTTCGAACTCAAAGAGGTGTCCGACAACGTCGCACACGACCTGCGTAGCCCCATCACCAGGATGCGCGGTATCGCGGAGACCACCCTCACCGGAGCGCCGGACCTCACCGCGTATCAGGATATGGGATTGATCGTGCTCGAGGAGTGCGACCGCCTTGCCGAAATGATCAACACCATGCTCGAAATCGCACAGTCGGAATCCGGCGTCCTCGTCATGGAGGAGAGCGATGTCGAAATCAATAGCCTGCTGCGAAACGCCCTCGATCTCTTTCAACCGCTCGCGGAGGAAAAGAATATCCTGCTGCTTTCAGACCTCCCCGAAAGCGAGGTGGTCCTCCGCGGTGACAAAGGCCGCCTTCAACGCGCCGTGGCCAATCTCCTGGATAACGCGCTGAAATACACCCCGGCCAACGGTTCGGTTCACCTCGCCTGCAACACAACACATCAACAGGTCGAAATCACCATCGGCGATACAGGCCCCGGCATCCTACCCGAAGAGCTCCCACGCCTGTTTGATCGCTTCTATCGAGGTGAGAAAAGTCGCTCCTCCCCAGGGAACGGACTCGGCCTCAGCTTGGCAAAAACGATCATTCAGTCCCACCACGGCGACCTCACCGTCGAAAGCACCCCAGGGCAAGGCAGCGTCTTCGCGATCTCCCTCCCACGCCCCGCGAAATAATCTGTCATGCCAAACACACAATACAAGCGCAACCTCATGCAGCAGCTTTTCCCCGCGCCGGAGGAGATGGGACCGTGACACACGATCCGGCGAAGCATCATCGCAGGAGCATTCGACTGAAAGGGCATGATTATGCCGGTGGCGGGTTGTATTTCGTGACGCTGTGCGCGCATCGGGAATTCATCGCCTGGGCCCGCGGGAATCCATTCGGCAATAGGGCGACTTGGGCGACATGCGTGTCGCCCGTACAGATCATTGAGGAGGAATGGCGCCGCAGTGGGGAGATTCGTGATGATGTGTTCCCCGGAGGATTCGTTGTCATGCCGGATCATTTTCATGGATTGATCCGCATCAAAGAGGGTCCATCCGAATTGGGCCACATCATCGGCGCATTCAAAGCCGCCGTATCCCGCCGCATCCGTAGGGGCGACACGCATGTCGCCCCAACCCAAAACAATAACATCCCCCCAACCCAAAACAAAAACATCCCCCCAACCCAAAACAAAAACATCCCCCCAACCCAAAACAAAAACATCC